>CANRMY010000038.1 GCA_947631845.1 uncultured Oscillospiraceae bacterium
GTCCTGATCCAGCTCCGGCCTGCTGACGACCCTGTCTACCAATTCCTCGACAAGAAGCGCTCCGAGGGCAAGCCGTACTACTCACGCGCTCGCCCCCTTATTTTGAATACTGTGTCCCGGATTTTGAAACCGTTCCGCAGTCTTCGGACCTGCACCGCGCCTGCGGAAAGTCCTCTCACTTCTTATCCGGACAAGCAGGGCACCCGACCCGGGGGATTCGGAAAAAATTTTTATTTTTTGTAAATCTGCACAATCCTGACAACTTGATTTTAGATGGTTTGACGAAATTCTTGCCGCAGAGGAAGAAGTTCTGCCCTGGAAAATTCTCCGTGACATTCTCGGCGAGGTGTGGTATGATAATAGTATCCGTTTATTTCTATTATCAGAGGGTGATGCGCCTTGCGGGAGAAATACGTGAAACGGTGGACCACGGACCGGTACTACAGCCTGGAGTACAACGGCCGGGACGAGCTGTGTGATTGGCAATCTGGACGCGGCGGAACGGGAATACGCCCCCGCAGAGGTCATGCCGGAGATACTGCTTAAGCTTCTGCGCATCGGAATGACATACAACCGGGGCCGGGACTGCTCTCGGCAGGTGCAGAGCTTCTGCAACCGGTTCGGCCTGCTGGACTTCTGCCACGCGCTGGTGGAGAAGACCTACGACGACAAGTCCGTGAAGTTCTACGCCGGGAACGTCCTGGGTCGGAAGGCCGCGACGCAGCGGGAGTACATTGACCTGTTCCGCCTGATTCCTAAGGAGCAGCGGCGGCAGAGCCGGAGGGTGAGTATTCAGCGCGTCGATGATCTGCCGCTCCAAGACGACCGCGAGCTGGTTCTGCACCCGGACTACCGCGACTGCGAGGCCGTGGTGTGGTACGGGAGATACGGGCTCCAGCTTTACGACCTGATGCGCCGGGCCCAGGCCGGAGAGGACATGGTGCTTTTGCACGGCAACGTGGAGCTCCGGTACGAGCTATGCAACGGCATCGGCAGGCGGCGGGTCTGGTACGACTCGCTCAAGAGCCTTGTTGACTTTTACATAATGGAGATGCTGACCGGCCCCAAGCCCGCCGTGCGCCTTTGCAAACACTGCGGCGTCCCGCTCCTCACCCACGGCACCAGAGCTGAATATTGCTCGGCGTCGTGCCGTAACGTGGAGAACGTGAGCCGGAGCAGAAAGCGGAGGGCCGACACGGCGGTGTGATTTTCCCCTCACTACTATTACCACAACTTCCAGGGCCCAAAAGCGTACTTGATTTTTGAAAAAATTTATTCGTTTTTTGTATATCTCCCCCGTTGCACAGTCTCAACCCCCTATTGTGAAAAAATTTTCATTTCTATGCCCTTGTTCTTAAAAATCTAATTAATTTTCTATTTTCATGGTTCCAAAGCGAACTTTTTATAAAAAATATTGAGGAGGCCGACGATGTTCACAATGACAGAGGACTTCCGGCGCGAGCTCAACAAGATGTACTCCGAGCTGTCTTCAAAGATGACGCAGATCGCCGTGGCGCTGACGCACAGGATATTTCAGATCGACGCCGGCTGGTACAGCGACCATGAGCACGAATTGCCCGACGGTACATGGCAGATCGACAGCTTCCCCGTTCCCGTCATCACCGTGAAGGGCTTCAGCGAGATACACATTGAGCCTGGTAAGGTCTCCGTTACCGCGAGGCTGAAACGCGACGACGCCCTGGCCCTGGACATGGGCATCTTCGGCGACATCCCCGTGGAGGTCTTCGGCGTGGAGCACTGTTATGAAACCTACTACCGCCCCGGCGGGAGCGTCGACGATATGCGCAAGTCGATCCGCGCCTCCGATGAGCGAGAGATCGGCTTCGCCTTCTCCTTCCCCTTCGTCAAGCCCGCCGAGGAGTATTACGACTTTTGCAAGCTCCTGCGCAGGAAGGGATTTTACTATTGACGTTCAGGAGGTTCATATATGCGGAAAATCAGATACGCGCAAATGAGCGACAGGGATTTCTGGTTTACCCTCGACCGGCACCTGTCGGAGGCGGAGTTTGAGAACAAGGTAAATTTAAAACGGGCGTATGTCCTCACGGAGGACGACACGCCCGTTGGGATATTGAGGTACAACCTCTTTTGGGACAGCACCCCCTTCTGCACCCTGCTCTATGTGGATTCCGCCCACCAGCGCACCGGCTGTGGCCGAGCGCTGATGGAGTTTTGGGAATCGGATATGCGTTTCCAAGGCTACGACCTGGTCTTGACCTCCACGCAAGTTGATGAGGATGCCCAGCACTTCTACCGCGCCGTCGGCTACCGCGACTGCGGCGGAATGATCATGGACATTCCGGGACATGAACAGCCGATGGAGCTGTTTCTGGTGAAGGAGATTTAGCACCCATAGCAAAAGACGGCCTGTGATTGCTCACAAGCCGCCTTTTTAGCAGGATGCCGCTTACGCTGAAACCGGGTCGGCCATCCGCACATCAATCCTCCATATAAACCGAAAAGCAAACCTCGAAGCCCTCCGTGGGGGCTATGGTGCGGCGGTAGGTCACGGGGTCGTCGGGGATCTGGCGCTTCTCGTCCACATAGGCGTGAAAGACCTTTCCCTCGTCCATAAGCCGGGCGATGGTCTCATTTTTGTACTTGGTCATATACCCGATCTTCGTTTTATCCATGGTATACACTGATATAGCCCACCTGTCGTGCTCGTTATCCGTGTCCCGAAGGAGCATGAGTTCCGTGCCGGGCGTAAGGGAATCCAGCAGAGTGCGCCCTTCCTGAGACTCGAGATCCACATTGTAATACAGCCCCGCCACACCGGATTCCAGCACCTTGATCATCCGGCTCTTTTTCTTGAAGGCGTCCCGGTTAAAGAATCCTGAGCGTATGGGGCTCCCTTCGCTTTCCTTAAGGATCTCAGCCAACGCCCATCACCTCCGCAAGCTGCCCGATGCACTCCTCCAGCTTCTCTCGCTCCCGGACGCACATCTTTGCCCGCACCTTCAGCTCCAAAAGATACTCCTGGGTCTTTTCCGGGTCGTTCATGGTCTCCGCCGCGCTGAAGGGGAACCCGGCCCGGATCGAGTCGATCTCGTCCATGAGCCCCCGACGTTTTTCGTTCATATCGCCGATGAAATTCAGCACCACGCCGTCCTCCTCCGAGGGGCAAAAGCATCCGTAGAGCGTCCGAGCCAGGGTGTAGTCCGTAGTCAGTTCCCCCGCCTCCTCAAGATACATCTCCCGTATCTCCTCCGGCGACATTTTACTTCCGTCCCCTATGGAGGCGTTAAAAGCCAATTCGATCCCCACGGTGGATCGGTACAGGATGTCGTGCACCAGCTTCATATGATTTTACCTTCTTAACTCACTGGTATCTTAATTGTCTATCTTTCCCAATCGAGCCAAGCGAGAGGTTATTGCTCCATTTGTCCTGCCAAAGAAGCTCATCATTTCCTGCTTTGAGCAGCCCTCGTCAAACATCGCGATCAGCTTCAAGTCATTCTCTTTCGTCCACGGCTTTCCAGCGTTCTCCGGCAGTTTCCTTGTGGGGCCGCTCTTTTTTGTCTCAAGCTCATTCAAGACGCAGTGAAGCGCTCGGACGACCTCTACCTTGTTGCAGACATTGTCGTCTGAAAGAACCTCTCCCGTGAGAGGGTCCGTGCCATCCGCCAGGATTCTCAATATTTCCTTTGCCCGTTCGATGTCCATATGTCCCGCTCCTTTTACAAAAAATCACTGATAAAGCCCCAATCTCTCCCACTCCAAACGAATATCCCTCAATTCTTCATTCACCCCACCACTAGCTTATTTGTCTTCTTCAAGAATTTCGCCGGGATGGGGGCGTCTAATTTCCAGGTTATGTTCATGGGACGGGAACCGTCGTGCTTGACATAGCGGGCAGGGCCGAGGTAGGTATAGGCCTCGGCGCCGGAGGTGATGCGGTCGGATTTAAACTCACGGACGAAGAGAAGTACACGGCTCCCCTGCTTCTGATGGTGAATGTAGCGCTGGCCCGTGGGGGAATTATCCGCCGTGGTGCTCTGGCTCTGCCAGTGGAAGAGCTGACTGTTAATGGAGTAATCCTTGTACATTGTGGTGGGCGAATAGTCCTTGTCGGACTTGTTCAGCGTCACAAAAAAGAGATCCAGCTTCTTCTCCGGCAGCCATTTGACGCCCTCACGGACGGTGGCGGGTTTCAAAAAGTCCATAGCCACCAGGATCTGATCTCTGGTGTAGGTGCAATGCAAATCCAGAGGGCAGTCAAAGCCCACGTCCACGGCCTCATCCACAAAGTCGATGCGCTGGTACTGGTATCTCAGAAGCTCCAGGAGCTCTGATAACATCACAGGGCTGTCAGATAGGGCGTACAGATTGTCCAGTACCTCATCGCTGCCCCAATCCTCCGCCGCCTTGCCCCAGACGGTCACATAGAACATCTGGAGCATCCTCTTTTCCACGGGCGGCAACGCAGAGAAATCCACATCGTCCAACCTTGGCAGAATATCCAGCAGAAAGCTGATCCACCGCCGGGAGTCGATAACCGAAAGGCGCGCAAACGCCTTTGTCATAGTCTCCTCCAGCGGCTCCGTGAAGTCGTCCCTCACATCTGCCCGGACGCAAAGCCGCGAGAAGGATGAAAACTTGTACAAGCTCCTGGGGTCAAGGCGATAATGGTCAAGGAAATTGGCAAGCGTCAATTCCTTTCCCATGTCCTCCCGGAAGGTGGCGATCCGCGACACCAGTCCCGCACTGTTGCCATAGGAGGCGCGGATGTTGTCCAAGATATATTTTGCCGCCTTACGCTCCAGCTGTATGTAGCACCCCTTGGGCAGGGAGATGAAGCCGTCCCTGATCTCCCTGGTGACGCCGCGGGTGGTGTTGGTGAGCAGCGCGGCAAATTTGTCCTCGAAGTTATATTTTTTATTGGCCTGACCGATGAAATCCAGCACCGTCAGGCATTCCTTGCCCTCTGAAAGCCGCAGGCCGCGGCCCAGCTGCTGCAAAAACACCGTCAGGGACTCGGTGGGGCGCAGGAAGAGAACTGTGTTGACCTCCGGGATGTCCACGCCCTCGTTGTAGATATCCACCACAAAGATGAAACGGACCTGACCGGAGACCAGCTTGTTTTTTGCGTCCTTCCTCTCTTCGTCCGGGAAGTCGCCGGTGAGGAACATGGAGGGGATGCCACGCTCATTGAAAATTTGGGCCATGAATTTGGCGTGCTCCACAGAGACACAGAAGCCCAGGCCCTTCACCTCGTCGATGTCGGTGACATACTTAAGCAGAGATTCGATCACCAGATCCGCCCGGCGCTTTGCGACTAACCCGCTGATGGTGTAGATATTGGAGAGCTCCGTTCTGTCATAGCCGCCCGCTGTCCACCGAAGGGAGTCAAGGTCCACCACATCTGTGACACCAAAGTACTGGAACGGGCACAGCAGCTTCCTGTCAATGGCCTCCGGGAGCCTTATTTCCGCCGCGATGCGGTTGGAGAAGTATGGCAAAATGTCCTTTCCATCCATTCTCTCCGGCGTGGCCGTCAGGCCCAGCAGGATCTTCGGCTGATAATACGTCAGCAGCTTTTGATACGTGGGCGCGGCGGCGTGGTGGAATTCGTCCACAACAATGTAATCGTAAAAATCTGCTGTCGTTTTCTCAGTAAAATTCCGTGAATTGAAGGTTTGTATTGAAATAAACAGGTTATCCAGGCTCTCGGGCCTTATGTTCCCAACGAACATCTCCCCGAAATTGGCGTCCTTCAGCACCGCCCGGAAGGTATAGAGGCTCTGGCGCAATATTTCTTCCCGGTGGGCAACAAAAAGAAGGCGGCAGGGAGAACAGGGGTTTTGTCTGCGAAAGCGCCGGTAGTCCAACGCCGAAACCACGGTTTTTCCCGTGCCTGTGGCGGCCACCACTAAATTCCGGGTATAGCCCCGCACAGCGCGTTCGGCCTCTAATTTGTCTAAAATCTCCTGCTGGTAGGAGTACGGTTGGACATCTACTGTATAGGTCTCGGCATTATTGCTGTCAAAGTATTTCTCGGCCTTCAGCGCCCGTGAAAGGCGTTCCTGCTGGCCCTCATCGTAATACTCAAATTCGCCGGAGTTCCAATAGCTTTCAAAGGTGGCCTCGATTTTGTCGATGGTCTCCGGCAAATCCTTTTTCGTGACCTTGACGTTCCACTCAAGGCCGCTGGAGATGGCGGCATTGGAGAGGTTTGAGGATCCCACGTAGGCCGTGGTGAAGCCTGTATCCCGGTAAAAGACATAGGTCTTGGCGTGGAGCCTTGTCCGCTTGGTGTCGTAGCTCACCTTGATCTGGGTGTTTGGGAGCTTCCGAAGCTCCTCGATGGCCTTGATGTCCGTGGCGCCCATGTAGGAGGTGGTGATGACTCGCAGTCGGCCGCCGTTGCGAGTGAATTCGGCCAGCTCGTCCATCAGAAGCCGTAGCCCGCTCCACTTGATGAATGACACCAGCATGTCAATGCGGTCACAGGACACGATCTCCTTTTTGAGCTCCGTGTACATCTGGGGCTCGTGGAGGGAGCCGGTGAAAAGGGAGCTCTGGGCAATGGATGTTTCGGGTCTTACGACCCCGGCCCTCTCATCCACGGCAAGAGCCGTATTTTTCCGCTCCATCAAAGCCAAAAGCCGCTCCGCGCGCTCCGCCACGGAGAGGCCGTCATAAGCGCTCTCGCTGGTGCCGGCGGCGATGTCCCGGACGATTCGATTGACCAGCTCAATTTGGGTCTCAAGGTCTCCCCCGTTGTCCTTGACGCTCTCAAGCCCCCGCTCCACGACCTCCGCCACATACTTGGCCAGTACCTTCGCCGCCTCCGCCCCATCAATAGCGGCAGTCTCAATCAGCTTGTCCGTAGTGGTGAGCTCAGCGTCAAGAGATTTATTGATGACTTGTTCGTAAAGGCCGTTGGGAAGCATAGGCACACCTCGATTCCCGCATTTTTTCAATTATTATGCCATACCCGCAGAGTGGGGATGGCATATTATCCATGTTTTTCGGTTCCCGGCGTCAGCCGGGGAGAAAAACGGCTTAAAATAAAATATAATATCCGCCTTTGCGGATATTATACCTTATGTTTCCTGTGATTTCAACAAACAATGTCCGTCACACCGCAGTATATTGAAAAAAAGCGCAGCTTGGAGTAAAATGGATTTACTAAGTTGGATTTGGTGATGACAATGCTTTGTGCGAACTCAATTGATAGTGCAGTTGCTGCCCTCTTTTGCCCCTCGGTCAAGGTCGTTGACCGGCAGAGGGTGTCTGGTGGGGACATTAACCGCGCGTACCGACTCGATCTCTCCAATGGTGAGCGCGTCTTTCTCAAAAGCAACCGGGCGGGGCTTCTGGATATGTTCAGTGTCGAGGCCCGTGGCCTTGAGGCGTTGAGGGCAACCGGCACCATCGGTGTGCCGGAGCCGCTGGCGGTCGGGACAGACAGGAATGATGCGTTTTTGATCATGGAATACCTCTCCCCTGCCCCGCGTCGTGCCGACTATTGGGAGGCTTTCGGCCGTGAGCTGGCGGCGCTTCACCGGGCAAAATGCGGCCCCAAATTCGGCTTTCCAACCGATAACTACATCGGCTCCACGCCGCAGAAAAACGAGCCTATGGACAGTTGGGCGGCGTTCTTCCGTGAGCGAAGGCTTATCCCGCAGATGAAGCTTGCCTGGGGTCTTATCGACGAACGCACCCGCCGCAACCTCACCCGTATCACGGAACGCATCGACAACCTTCTCTCGGAGCCGCCCTTCCCCTCCCTCATCCACGGCGATCTTTGGTCCGGCAACGCCGTCTGCGGCCCCGACGGCAAGGCGTGGATTTTAGACCCGGCGGCCTATGTGGGGCACTTTGAGGCGGAGCTGGCCATGACCGAGCTTTTCGGCGGTTTCCCGGAGCGCTTCTACCGGGCCTACAACGAGGTCAATCCCATTGACCTCGCCTACTCAGGCCGCCGCGACCTCTACAATCTCTACCACCTCCTCAACCACCTCAACCTTTTCGGCCTCCCTTACCTTTCCAATGTCTCGTCCATCGCTAAACGTTACGCCTGATCCGCCTTATTTTGCTTATACCGTCACAAATTTTGACCGTCGTCACCCGGCGGTCTTGTGCTTTTGCGCTTTTTACGCTATAATAAACGCAGCAAAACAAGAATGAGCTGCACGGCATGGAGACATCAAAATGGAAATGAAGCATAAAATCTTATCTTCCTCGGAGCCGTTTGTACTCAACGGCGCTCCGACCACCGGGAAAGTCGTGGACTTCTGGGCGTGGGCCAGGTCGAGGCTCATGGCGGACGGGCCACGCGGTGATCTGGCGGAATTTATCGTCAACACTGCCCTCGGAATGGATATGACCATCCCCAAAAAGGGCTGGGGTGAGTGCGACATTGTCTACCCATACAAAGATGGTCCAATCAGGATCGAAGTCAAATGCTCCACCTATCTCCAAGCCTGGGAGCGTGAAAAGCTCTCGGCCCCCACCTTCTCCATCGCCAAGACCCTAAATTGCGACATTTCCGAAAATGAGCGCGGCTTTTACTATTCGGGCAGAGACGGCGGGCCTCCGAAACGTCGTTCTGAGATCTACGTCTTTTGTCTTTTCGCTGAGAAAGACCGCTCCGCGGCAAATTCGCTCGACCTTGACCAGTGGGAATTTTACATAGTTAAAACCAGTGTAATCGACCGCCTTTTGGGCAACCAGCGGCAGATTTCCCTGCCCGGTCTTACGCGAATCGGCGCTTTGAAATGTCCTTATGGCGAAATCAAAGCTATAGTGGACAAGCTGTCTTCTGAGATTTGTTCAGACCGCAAATAACACAGAAACGGTGTTGAAATATGAAAAAACTCACAACATTCCTTCTCCTCCCCGCCCTGCTTCTCGCTCTTGCGTCATGCTCCGGCGAGGAGGCGCAAAAGGAAACACCCGCAACAGACAAGGAGGAAAACCAAATGGACGGGACATTGAAAATGAAGATCGCCAACATGGACGTTTCGGTGGAGTGGGAGGACAACGAGTCCGTCGTGGCCCTCCGAAACCTCGCCCAGGACGGCCCACTCTCGGTCCAAATGTCCATGTACGGCGGCTTCGAGCAGGTGGGCTCCCTCGGCGCCGATTTGCCGCGAAACGACACGCAAACCGTGACAAAGTCCGGCGACATCGTGCTCTACTCCGGCGACCAGATCGTGGTGTTCTACGGCTCCAACTCCTGGGCGTACACGCGGCTCGGACATATCATAGACAAAACGGATGAGGAGATGGCCGAGCTTCTCTCAAACGGCGACGTGGTCATCACCCTGTCCCTGGAGGAATGAGGTACATATGAAATATCGCACTTTACCCCACGGCGGCGAGAAAATAAGCGTCATCGGCCTCGGCGCTGGTAGCCTTTCCGGCACGAAAGATGAGATGGTCGCCGTCCTGAACGCCGCGATTGAGAACGGAATAAACTATTTCGACCTGGCCCCATCCGTCGAAGCGCCCTTGCACGCCTATGCCGAGGCGTTCGCCGGGAGGCGTGATAAGATCCTCACCCAGATGCACTTCGGCGCGATCTACAAAACCGGCGAGTACGGCTGGACCCGCGACCTTGATGAAATCAAGGAGCAAATCGCCTGGAATTTTCGCACTCTCAAGATGGATTATACGGACTTCGGCTTCATCCACTGCGTTGACGACGCGGAGGACCTTGACGAGGTGCTGAACGGCGGCCTCTGGGACTACATGAAGGGTCTCAAGGCAGACGGCGTCATCCGACACCTGGGCTTTTCCTCCCACGACCCCACTATTGCAAGGCGGGTCCTGGACACCGGGCTCATCGACTTATTCATGTTCAGCATCAATCCTGCCTACGACTACCAGAAGGGCGAGTACGCCATCGGCGAGGTCGCTCAGCGCGCCGCCCTTTACCGGGATTGTGAGAAGATGGGCGTGGGCATCTCCGTAATGAAGCCCTTCGCCGGAGGCCAATTACTTGACGAGAAGCGTTCCCTTTTCGGCCACGCCCTCACCCATAGCCAATGCTTCCAGTACGCCCTGGACCGCCCCGCCGTGCTGACGGTGCTCCCCGGCGTCCGGGACATGGCTGACCTCCAAACCGTACTCCACTACGTGGACGCCACGCCGGAGGAGCTGGATTATTCGGCGATAAGCCGCTTCACGCCCCGTGACGCCGAAGGCATCTGCGTCTACTGCAACCACTGCCAGCCCTGCCCCGCCGGCCTGAACGTCGGCCTCATCAACAAATACTACGACCTCGCCCGCGTCGGCGACGAACTGGCGAAGAACCACTACCTCAATCTCCCCCTCTACGCCTCCTCCTGCCTCCACTGCGGCCACTGCGAAAGCCGCTGCCCATTCCACGTGAAGCAGGAGGACAGGATGAGAGAAATCGCGGAGTATTTCGGAAATAATAATTTGAATACAAAGGCTTGCTAATATATATTACTGATATCGAAATTCATTTTAGCCATTTATAAAGTCATGCTCGATTATCCTGCCCATAGTTAGATTTCCTTTCTCCTTCCACTATTCCACTATGCGCTTCAGAGAATTTGATTGTTTGTCAAAACATATTTCCTGTGTCATCGCATGGGTCCGTTGCCACTCCATCGTTGATACAATGCAACGATGCACCCAGATACCCTATTAACGATGAACACGCCACCCTATTAACGATTGTGAACAGGTGCAGGGGTGTGCATTATATAACGATAAGGTGCATCAGTGTGTTCATCTTCATCGGCAGGGTAGCCCGCTTGCTGGGTCAGGCTTTTTTTGAGCGGATTATCCTTGTCGGAATTTGTCGGTATGGAATAGGCTTCATGTAACCGTCAACCCACCCCGCATCTTTTCTCCCACCCGCTGGCTCCATACCCTCAGATTTGCTGCCTTTCCCACTTCCCGAATCGTCATCTCGTTCATGCCCTGCCTGCGTTCTCTGTGATCCTCAGGGAATCTCTGAGACCCCCTAAGTGTCTACGAGACTCCCTGGCTCAGCCAGAGAGTCTCGTAGAGCCGCTGGTCCCCTGTACATTGTTTCACAGAGTTCGGGTGGAGAAAAGATGCGGGGTGGGTTGACGGTTACGACAGTTTCCTTGAACAGATGTGTAGCTGGCTTCCGGCGTTCAAATTCCGCGCGGCCCTCTGGACTGTCGTAAAACGCCCGGAGCGCCGGGAGCAAGCAACGCGCCATCGCTTCTATTTCAAAGTCCGGTATCGCCGTCTCCTGGACTTCCTCGCTCGCTGTTGCGGGCATTTCCACCTCCTCCTTTCCCGTCGCCTCCTAAATTCGCCGTTTTCAGCGGTTGCGTCTGCGGACGCTTATTATATGGGGTCCCCATCGTTCCCGTCTGCGTTTTATAAAAGCTTTCTTCTATTTCATGTCCCCGTAATTCTTCCTTCCAGGTGCTTCTTCCGCCAATTCTCTATTTCCGGCTTCTTGTCTGCCATTAGCTTGTATACGTTTTCATATTCTTTTTGAAGATGGCCTAACAGCTTCTCCCCGTACAAGCCATACTTTATAGAATGTCGAATATAACCGGCCCCTGTTTTCAGATGTTCTATCGACTGCGCCAGCGTGTTATCCCGTGCGCTTGGATAGCTCAGTGTTGACATGTTCGGGTCTGCGACTATCCCCGCCAAATCCTCTGTAATTTTCAGCGCGTCTCCGGTGGATGTATCAAAAACCGGTATTTGGCTTACTCTGTCAACTGGCGGTAGCGTTTTGTCTTACTTCAGCAAATCTATTTCTAAGGACCTGCTCGATGGTCATTTTCTTGACCCAATCATAATGAGCATTAAGGATCATTTGGACGAAATATCACAATAAAGCGGAAATAATATATTATCTTAACGGGGAACAGTCAAAAAGACTGTTCCCCGTTAAGCTTATCAAAAAACTCAATAATTTTATTTGGCGTTATACGCGTCCGGGGTAGTCTGTCGGATGTCCACATAGTATTTTCTGATTTTTGCCTCCATCAATGCTCTGCGCTTCAAGAGGAAACTGTCTTGAAAATACAGGAATCTCCCCCTTGAAAAAATCGCGCCGATGGAGTATTATTAAGAAAAAACCGGGAGGGATATCCATGGAAAAATTTAAAAAAATCATCGGCAAGCTGATCCTGTGCCTGTGCGAGGTGGCCGTCGGCATCGTGCTCTTTATAAACCCGGAGGGGTTCACAAAGATGATCGTCATCGGCGTAGGCATCCTCTTCTGCGTCCTGGGCGTACTGAACGCCATCACCTATTTCAGCACCGAGCCGGAGGAGGCCGCCCTGAGCCAGCAGCTGACCAAGGGTCTGATCTCCCTGGCCGTGGGCATCTTCCTGGTGTATAAGGCCGACTGGATCGTTCGCTCCTTTATGCCCATCACCGTCTTTTACGGTATCGCCGCCCTGCTCACCGGTATCCTGAAGCTCCAGTGGACGGTGGACATGATCCGGCTCAAGCGCGGCATGTGGCAGACCACCGGCATCGCCGCGGTGCTGTCCATCATCCTGGCCATCGTCATCTTCTCCAGCCCCTTCAAGGTCCGCCAGACCCTCTGGACCTTCACCGCCATCGCCCTGATCCTCACCGGCGTGGTGGACGGCGTCTCCGCCATCCTCAGTCAGCGGGAGCCCAAATTTACCATTGAATAAGCCCGAAACAGCCTTTTTCCCCTTGACAGGAGAAACGGGATCAGGTATAATATAAACAGGAATCATTCTCGATAAGAGAAATAAAAATGAAGAAAGGGGAACCTATCATGAGCAAATACGCCGGAACACAGACCGAGAAGAATCTGCTGGCCGCCTTCGCCGGGGAGTCCCAGGCCCGCAACAAGTACACCTATTTCGCCTCCAAGGCCAAGAAGGAGGGCTACGAGCAGATCGCGGCCCTGTTCCTGAAGACCGCCGACAACGAGAAGGAGCACGCCAAGCTCTGGTTCAAGGAGCTGGAGGGCATCGGCGACACCGCCCAGAACCTCTGCGAGGCCGCCAACGGCGAGAACTACGAGTGGACAGACATGTACGCCGGTTTTGCCAAGACCGCCGAGGAGGAGGGCTTCCCGGAGCTGGCCGCCCGCTTCCGCCTGGTGGCCGAGATCGAGCGCCATCACGAGGAGCGCTACCGCGCCCTTCTGAAAAACGTGGAGACGGCCAAGGTCTTTGAAAAGAGCGAGGTCAAGGTGTGGGAGTGCCGCAACTGCGGCCACATCTGCGTGGGCGTCAAGGCCCCCGACGTCTGCCCCACCTGCAACCACCCCCAGAGCTTCTTCGAGATCCACGCGGAGAATTATTAAAAACGTTTGCCGCCGGAGAAAAAACGGCTTAACGGTCAGGAAAATTTAAAAAATCCGGAAAAAATTCTTGACAACCCCCGCCCGCTGTGCTATGATACTTCCGCGTTCCAAAGACAGCAGGTGGCATAAGGCCGTAAATCCTGCCGAGGGCGGCAAATGTTGATTTGCTTTACCATGCCCTGATGCTTTGCGCGTCAGGGCATTTTCTGTGGACGCCATCAAAACCACGGAGGTGAAAACAAAAATGCCCAATGCAAAGGTTCTGAGCGAGAAGCAGGCCGTCGTGGCCGAGCTGAAGGAAAAGCTCAAGGGAGCCGCCGCCGGTGTCCTGGTGGATTATTCCGGTATCACGGTGGCCGACGACACGGCCCTCCGCCGCAAGATGCGCGAGGAGAAGGTCGATTACGCCGTCGTCAAGAACACGCTGGTCCGGTTCGCCATTGACGACGCCGGATACAGCGATCTGGATCCCCTGCTCCACGGCACCACTTCTCTGGCCATCTCTCACGAGGACGCCCTGGCTCCCGCCAGAGTCGTGGCCGAATTCGCCGAGAAGCTTCAAAACTGCTTCGAGATCAAGGGTGGCTTCATGGACGGGAAGGTTATTTCCGTCGACGAGATCAAGGCGCTGGCCAAGATCCCCCCGCTGCCCATTCTGCGCGCGCAGGTTCTCGGCACCATGCTGGCCCCCATCTCTCAGCTGGCTTGCGTGCTGAAGGCCATCGCCGAGAAACAGGGCGCCCCCGCCGGGGAGCCCGAGCCCGCCCCCGCCGAGTAAGTCCCGGACTTACCGGCCCATTCTGACTTAAACAAAATACTTAATAGGAGGAAATTTACAAATGGCCAGTGAAAAAGTCACCGCCCTGATCAATGAGATCAAGGAGCTTAAAGTTCTCGAGCTTTCCGAGCTCGTTCACGCCCTTGAGGAGGAGTTCGGCGTTTCCGCCGCCGCCATGGCCGCTCCCGCCGCCGGCGGAGCTGCCGCCGCCGCTCCCGTGGAGGAGAAGACCGAGTTTGACGTCGTCCTCACCGCTTTTGACGCCGCCTCCAAGATCAAGGTCATCAAGGCTGTCCGTGAGATCACCAACCAGGGTCTCGCCGAGGCCAAGGCCACTGTCGAGGGCGCTCCCAAGACCATCAAGGAAGCCTGCTCCAAGGACGAGGCCGAGGAGCTCAAGAAGAAGCTGGAGGAAGCCGGCGGCAAGGTCGAGCTCAAGTAAGCTTTTTCCAACTGAACAACCTGGAAAAAAACTGCCCTTCGGGGCAGTTTTTTGCTTTTCAAAAAACGATAAAATTTTTCCGCACATTTTACGGTTTGAACCGTTATACATGATAGAAGCGTCGAAGGGAGGCGGAACGGCATGGCGCTGGACATCGAGGAACAGTACGACAGGATCTACCGCTACTGCTTTTTCCGCCTCCGGGACCGGCACAGGGCGGAGGACGTGACCCAGGAGACCTTTCTGCGCTGGTTTGCCAGCGAAACCTACCGGGACACCGGGCAGACGCTCCAATACCTCTACACCGTCGCCCGGAACCTCTGCGCCGACGAGGGCCGAAGGCCGAGCGCCGAACTGCTGCCGGAGGACCTGCCGGGGGAGCCGGGCGACCCGGCGCTGTCCGTCGCCCTGCGGAGCGAGCTGGACAGGCTGTCCCCGGAGGACCGGGAGCTGGTGCTGATGCGGTATGTGAACGAAACGCCTATGGGCGTATTATGCAAATTATACGGCGCGAGCCGGTTCGCCCTGTACCGGCGATTGCGGGGCATTTTGACGCGATTGCGCGAGCGATTGGAGGGATAGACCATGGACAAAAAGTTGAAAACCGCGTTGAGGACGGCCTTCGCCGCCCCGCCCCCGGAGAGAAAAACCGCCTTTCTGCGGGTCCACCGCCGCCGGGAGCTGGGTAGCATGGAAATGCTGTTGACCCAGGCGGGATATGTCCGCCGGTGGACGTGGGCGGGGTCCGTGGCCCTGTTTGCCGCCATCCTGGTCCTGGCGGCGGGGCGGGAGCCGGAGACGGTTTGGACGGCCTCCGCCCTGACCCCTCTGCTGGCCCTGATTGCGGTGGCGGAGTGGGGCCGGTCCCGGCGTTGGGGCATGGAGGAGCTGGAGCTGGCCTGCCGGATGCCTCTGAGGGCCGCCCTGCTGGCCCGGATGGCCGCCGTGGGCCTGCTCCATTTCGCTCTGCTGGGCTTGGCCGCTCCGGTGCTGGCCCTGTGTGACGGGGCCGGCGTTCTCCGGGCGGGGGCCTGTCTGCTGACCCCCTATCTGCTCACCGCCGCCGTCGGGATGGAGCTGTCCCGCCGGATGCGAGGGCAGGAGGGCCTGCTGGCCTGCGCCGCCGCCGCGGCTCTGGTGTGTGCCGTAGGGATCTGGACCCGGGAGACCGCGTTCGATCTGTTCCGGACGGAGAGCGCGTCTTTCCGGTGGGCCGCCCTGGCCCTCGCCCTGGCGGCGTCCGCCTTCGAGCTTGTCAAGACCGTAAAAGAAACGGAGGAATTGCAATGGAACTGACCGCGCGGGATCTGAGCCGGTACTACAAGGACAAAAAAGCGGTGGACGGGGTGTCCCTCCGGCTCACCGAGGGGATCAACGGCCTGCTGGGGGCCAACGGCGCGGGCAAGACCACCCTCATGCGGATGCTGTGCGGCGTTTTAAAGCCCACGACGGGGTCCGTGGCTCTGGACGGGGTGGACGTGTCCTGCGAGGACTACCGGGCGGTGCTGGGCTATCTGCCCCAGGACTTCGGGTACTACCCGGACTTCACCGGGCTGGACTTCCTGCTGTACCTGGCGGCGCTAAAGGGCCTGTCCCGGCCCCACGCCAAACGGAAAGCGGCGGAGCTGCTGGAGCTGGTGGGCCTGGCCGATGTGGGCAAAAAGAAGATCAAGACCTACTCCGGCGGCATGAGGCAGCGCCTCGGCATCGCCCAGGCATTGCTCAACGACCCCCGCCTGCTCATTGTGGACGAGCCCACGGCGGGGCTGGACCCCAGGGAGCGGGTGCGGTTCCGCAACCTGCTGACCGATCTGGGCCGCGATACCATCGTGCTGCTGTCCACCCACATCGTGTCCGACGTGGAGCATATCGCCGATCATATGCTGATGATGTCCGAGGGACATATCATCCTGGACGAGCCCTGGGATAAGGGCCGTACCGATCTGGAGCAACTGTATCTGGAGGAGTTTGGAGGTGAGGGAGAATGAAAAACCTGGGGACGCTCTATGGCTATGAAGTGAAAAAGCTGCTGAAGCGGCCACTGACGTGGATCGTTGCGCTCCTGATGATGGCGGCTGCCGTTTATGCGGCGCTGGGACTGCGGACACAGATAGGATACAGGCTTTATTCCGGGCCGGATGGTGATGCAATGGAATTTATTTCGGAGGACGCCTGGAACGTCCGGATGCTGGAGGGCGCGCGGGCGCTCAACGGACAGAGGATGGATGAAGCCTTTTTTCAGGCCATGCGGGAGAACGTGCCGGATTTGAGCGGAGATGAATTGCGACTCTGGTTCTATTATGAGGACCCCACCTATTCGCACGCCTATCATATGGTCACAGGCATGGGAGAAGATCTCGGCATAACCGCAGCGCAGTTTTATGAGGCCCGGCGGGAGTTCATGGAAACGCGGTGGGAGAACTACGGACTGAGCGAGGAGGAAAAGGACTATTGGCGGGCTATGGAGGCGCAGATCGAGGAGCCCTATATCTATGAATATCCCTGGAACGGCGCTGGCTTAAACGGATTTTTCACCACAATGTATACCCTGATCGTTCCTCTGGCGCTGGCTGCGGCCGTGTGTCTGTGCCCGATTTTTTCAGAGGAGGCGGTCAGGAAGGTGGACATGCTGATCTTTGCCGGCAGGGAGTGCCGTCTGCCGCTGTACCTGGCCAAGATCCTGGCCGGAATCACGGGGGCGCTGCTGATGGCCGCGCTGATTTTGGGCGCTCATACGGCTGCTTATCTGATCGCCTTCGGGGTGGAGGGACTGGACGCCCCGCTTCAAATGGTGGATATCGTCTACAGTCTGCCTGTCAACATCGGTCAGGCCCTCCTGTATATGCTTCTGATGTTGGCCATGTATACCCTTGCCTGCGGCGCCCTTGCCGCGCTGTTGTCCGCGCTGACCCGCAAAACTGCCGCCGCGCTGATCATACCGGTCATTTTCACGTTTGGACTGACCCAATCCAGACTGACCGCTCCCTATCTGCCCCACAACCTGATCACCTGGGACGGGCTCCAGAATGTCAGCCTGTTCAGAGTTCCGGGCGGGTATCTGAATATATTCCAGGTCGGTATTCTGCTGTATCCGTTGACCGCTTTGCTCCTGTTTACCCTCTGCTGGCTCTGCTGGCGGCGGTGGGCGGCCGGGAAATAAGACTAAGATGTACCCCCCCACGGCGGAACGATCCGCCGTGGGGGCACTTATCGTGAGATCCGACAGCTTGCGGGCCGGCCGGGTGTCCGGCCCCTACAGGCGCAGGATCGTCCCGTCTCGGCGGCCTTCGCGCCGCGTCAGCCGCCCCACACCCAGTCCAGGGCCGAGAGGGGGACGCCGCCGCCTCTCAGCGCGGCGAGCTCGGCTTCGCACAGGGAGGCGGACTCGCGGATCAGCTCGTCCGCCATCCGCTCGGTGAAAATGAAGGCCTCCGTCTCCGGCACAGGTTGGAAGTAGCCGTGCAGGGCCCGGATCAGGCCGGGAATATCGAAACCGCCCAGCTCCAAAATCCGCTGGCCGGTCAGATCCACGGGCTTTACCATGTCCTCGCGCAGGCCGTAGGCTTCAATGACATGGGCGTTGGTGACGGCATAATCCCGGTGAAGCCGCTCAACGTATCCCGGGACGCGGGGGTCAAGGCCGTGGTCCGTGTACATGAACCGCCGGTGCAAAACGTCCTCCACCAGGTGCAGGTAGTAGCCCAGGTACAGATCGTCCATAAGGTGAGGGGAGTCGAACCCACGCCGCTCCACGCGGGCCCGCGTCCTCATGCGAGCCGCTTAACCTCGGGCTCCAAGTATTCGCCCTCAGGCGCTGGCTCGCATCGTCCTCTCCCCATCGGGCAACAGCCCGATGGGGGACCCAAGGCTGCCTCCTTCGCGGCAAAAATCCCTCGAAAATGGCGACCCGTGGAGTGCTTCGCAGTTTTCGGCGAGCTGATTTGCGTCAAGACGAGGAAAAAGCCACAGAGAATACTTGCTGTATTGTCAAGGCTTTTGACGAAGTATTGGCACAAATCAGCCGGCGAAAACCGGCGTGGGTTCGACTCCCCTCACCTTAATCATCAGATCCCCGAACCTGGCCCGGAAGCCGTCCAGATCCAGCGTCCTGGCGTCTCCGCCGCCCACGCGGATCTTCATGTGCCCGGTGTTCCGCCCGGCCAGGGAGGCGTCCGGGAGGATAGAGCCCAGCATGAGGCGGTCCGCGTCGCGAAATTCCGTTGTTTCCAAAAGCCTGCTTGTAATGGCCATGTGGATGACGGTGGAGGCCATAGCGTTCCCCTCCTGTCGTTTTGATTGGTATAAGGATACCACATCCCCGTTAAAAATGCAAATTCTGCCCTCCCGCATGTTGGTTTTGACATTTTCATATGGGTGTGTTATAATGGTTTTAATTGTGTTCCTCGGAGGCGGATATGGTCCTTCTGAAAGACAAAACATGGGAGATCGCCGCCCCGGACGCCGCGCTTCCGGCCCGGGACGAGAACGCCCACAAGGGGTGCTTCGGGCGGGTGCTGATCGTCGCCGGCTCCGTGGGCTTCACAGGCGCCCCAACCTTCGCCGCCAGAGCGGCGGTGAAAAGCGGCGCGGGCCTTGTGTACCTGGCCGTCCCGGAGCCCATTTACGCCATCGAGGCCGTGAAAAACGACGAGGCCATGGTCTTCCCCCTCCCCTGCTCTGTCCCCGCCGCGCTGAAGGAGCTGACGCCCCGTCTCCAAACATGCGACGCGGTGCTGGTGGGGCCCGGTCTGGGCCTGTCATCCTGGGCGCGGGAGCTGACCTATTGGATCTTGGAAAACGCCCCTGCCCCCGTGATCGTGGACGCGGACGGCATAACGGCTGTTTCAGCGCATATAGATGTACTGGATAAGCTGTCATGTCCCGTGATCCTCACCCCCCACGAGGGGGAATTCAGCCGCCTGTCCGACGGGCTCTCCCGCCTTTCCAGGGAGGAGGCCGCCCGGGAATTTGCCGTAAAGCACAACGTCACCGTGGTCTTGAAGGGACATCGCACCGTCACGGCCCAGCCGGACGGGTGCTGTTATATCAACACCACCGGCAACCCCGGCATGGCCACCGGCGGCTCCGGGGACGTGCTGGCGGGGATGATCCTGGCCTTCCTGGGCCAGAAGCTCCCCGGCGCCGTGTGGAAGGCGGTGTACTGGCACGGGGCGGCGGGGGATGCGTGCGCGGCCTCCTTCGGTCCCTACGCCATGACCCCCACGGACATGACAGACTGTCTCAAATCTGTTTTGAGGTGAGTCTTTTGCGCGTACTGTCCGTTGCCGTGTCGTTTTCTCTGCTGATCTGCCTGACCGCCTGCTCCGGCGTCTCCGGGGAGGACAGGATGGCCGGGATCCGGCAGTCCTTTTCCGATGCCGCCGCCGTATCCTTTGCCGCGGACGTCCGCGCCGATTACGGGGACCGGGTCATGGATTTCGGCCTTGATTTCACCGGTCTCCCGGACGACGGGGTGATCACGGTGACAAGCCCCGAACTTATCGCGGGGGCCCAGGTGAAGCTGGGCGACGGCGGGACGGCGCTGTCCTATTCCGGCGCGGAGGTCTACACCGGGGAGATCCTGCCCGACGGGCTCTCGCCCGTGGACGCGGTGCCGGTGATGGTGTCCGCCTGGCGGGAGGGCCTGGTCACCGAGACGGTGAAGGAGCGCTGGGGGGACACGGACTGTCTGGCGGCGATCTTCCGCGTGGACGACGACGTGGACCTGCGCACCTGGTTCGACGGAGAGGGACTGCCCCTCCACGCGGAGTTTACCTTTGACGGCTGCACCGTTATCACAGCGGATTTTTATGATATGAAAGTCGAGTGACCCTGTATGGATCTACGAAAGCGCACCTGGGCGGAGATCAGCCTGGACAATATAGAACATAACTACCGCCGGATCCGGTCGATCCTGCCGGAAAACTGCAAATTTCTGGGCGTGGTCAAGGCGGACGCCTACGGCCACGGCGCGGTGGAGGTGTCCCGCCGGCTGGAGAGCATCGGCGCGGACTATCTGGCCGTCTCGTGTCTGGACGAGGCGGTGGAGCTTCGGGACGCCGGGATCGGCATCCCCATCCTGATCCTGGGCCACACGCCCAGGGAGTACGTGCGGGAGCTGATCGAACGGGACCTGACTCAGACCGTCACCTGCGAGGCCAAGGCTATCGAATATTCCCGCGAGGCCGTGGCGCTGGGCCGGACGCTGCGCATCCACATCAAGGTGGATACCGGCATGTCCCGGCTGGGCTTTCTCACCGCCGGGGGGCACTTTGAGAAGGGCGTTGAGAACATCGTCTCCGCCTGCCGTCAGCCGCGTCTGGACCCGGAGGGCGTGTACACCCACTTCGCCGTCTCCGACGAGCCCGGCGTAGAGGCGCGGCGCTATACCGAGGAACAGTTTGCCCTCTTCCAACGGGTCATCGCCGCCGTGGAGAGCGCCGGGATCCGCTTCCGCATCCGCCACTGCGCCAACTCCGGGGCCGTGGCCGGGTATCCTGAGACGGCGCTGGACATGGTGCGGCCGGGGATCCTGCTCTACGGCTTCGGTGACGGCGGGAAGCTGGGCCTGCGGCCCTGTATGCGGCTGATGACCCACGTCTCCACCATCAAATACATCGACGCCGGCCTCCCCGTCAGCTACGGCGGCGCCTTCGTGACGCCCCGGCGCACGCGGATGGGCGTCATCCCCATTGGCTACGCCGACGGGCTTCTGCGCTCCCTCTCCAACAACTGCTCCTTCATGACGGAGCAGGGGCCCGCTCCCCAGCGGGGCAGGATCTGCATGGATATGTGCATGATCGACCTGACCGACCTGCCCCAGGTCAATTTGGAGAGCCTTATCGAGATCTTCGGCCAGCGCCAGTCGGCGGAGACGTTGGCCGCCCAGGCGGGCACCATCTCCTACGAGCTCCTCTGCTCCGTCAGCAAGCGGGTGCCCCGGGTCTATGTGGAGGCGTCCGCACAGAAATGACCGCCCCCTCATAGACTGTACCGGGCGGAAAAGTCCGCCCAGGTATTTTATGCCGCGCTGTATAAATACCTCTGCTTTGTGAAAGAATTATGGTAGTCCCTGAACGGCGGAAAACCGGCGGGAAGGGACAACTATCAATTCGTCGGAGAGTGAAGAGCGTGCAAAGCGCAGTCAAAAGAGGAGACATCTACTACGCCGACCTGAGCCCCGTTGTCGGGAGCGAACAGGGCGGGATGCGGCCTGTACTTATTGTCCAAAACGACACGGGCAACAAGCACAGCCCGACAGTGATCGCCGCGGCGATCACATCACAGATCGGAAAGGCACGACTGCCCACCCATATCGAGCTGGAGGCCCGTTCCTTCGGTCTGACAAAGGACTCGGTGGTGCTTCTGGAGCAGATCAGGACCATAGACAAACGCCGTCTGCGCGAGCGGATGGGCCGGGTGGACGAGGAGCTGATGAACAAGGTGGACGACGCCATCGCCGTCAGCTTCGGACTCCACGGGTAAAACAAACCGGGGGAGCGGATCCCCACTCCCCCACGGCTTTACAAAGGAGATACATACGATGAGTAAGGGTAAAAAAATCGCTATCGCCATTGCCGTCCTCGCCTTTACGGCGCTGGTATCGGGCCTGACCACCATGGCCGTCACCAACTACGGCTCCCAATCCGACCCGCTGGTGACGGTGAGCTATCTCAACGAGACGGTGAAGCCCCAGATCGAGGCCGCCGTGGAGCAGGCCATGGAGGCCAAGGCCGCCGAGCTTGCCCAGCAGTTCCGGGACATCGCCGGCCAGTCCTCCGGCACCACCGGCGCCTCCCAGCCCTCCGGCTTTGTGGTGATCACGCTGAAAAAGGGCCAGACCGTCACCTGCGGCGTGGGCACGGAGATCATGCCGCGCATAGGCGCGGTCGTGTCCAACGGTCCGGATTCCCCCCGGCTCATCGACGAGACCGGCGGCGTCAGCGTGACCGGCGCGGGGACGGAGCTCACGGTGAACCACATGTATATGGTCACCATCAAGGGCAACGGCGTCAAGGCCACCCGCGACAACACAAAGCTCCTGATTCGGGGCGACTACACCATCGGTTGACCATTTTGCATAGTATCATAGTATAAATCCCTCTCCCCGGGCGTATGCTTTTACGTCCGGGTTTTTCGCGCCCGGAATACCGGTATAAACGTTTTTTGGGAGGACAGAGCATGTCTTATGAGGTGTTCACAAAAGACGGGCTCCCCGCCGGGAGCCTGACCGTCACCGAAAAGGGACCCAGGACGGTGTTCACCTATACATCCGACCGGGATCCCGGTGTGTCGCGGCTGGCGCTGGCGGCCCGGGGCCGCGTTCTCTCCCTGGGGATCCCCCTCCAGCACGCCGGGGGACTCCGGCTTTCCAGGACCATGACCCGCCTGGATCTGGGGGACTTCCCCCTGAAGGGGGATTGGCGGGCGGTGCTCGTCCCGGCGGGAGAGGATCTCTCCGCCCTGGCCCTGCCGCCGGAGCCCACGTCCCAGCCGGACACGGAGGCCGCCGTATCCGCCGGTCCCCTGCCGGAGCCGCCCGCCTGCGAGCCGGTCCCCGAACCGGAGCCGCCCGCCGCGCCGGAGCCGGAGATGCCGGAGAACGTGGAGACGGGGCCTCAGATCGTTGACGGCTGGCGGCCGGAGAGCGACCCGGCCCGCTATTTCTCCGACCCCGTCCTGGCCGCCTCCGCCGGACGGATCCGGGACGCGCTGACCAAGCCCGACGGGGAGGGGACGCTGCTGGCCTTCCCCTGGACGCCCGCGGCCCCCTTCCCCATGATCGAGGCGTTCCGCCTGGGCTCGGCGGTGAAAATCGGCGGGGCGGAGTACATCGTCTTTCGCATCCGGGACGGCGTGCCAGTATAAGGGGGATGTGAAAAATTACAGAACTGTAATTTTTTTTGTCGTTTTTTAACTTTACAAGGCCGATTTTTTTGATATAATTGATATATTCAAGACCAACGGCAAATCATAAGGACAAGGAGGGACCATGGACATGGATGATCTTGAATTCACCAGGAAGTTCAGCGTTGCAGACAAGAAATTAGGTACGCGGGAGGTTTTATCCTCGGTATACGATTCGCTCAAGCTCAAGGGCTATAACCCCATCAATCAGATCGTGGGGTATATCCTGTCCGAGGACCCCACCTATATCACCAACTACAACAACGCCCGCTCTCTCATCTGCCGCATCGACCGGGATGAGCTTTTGCAGGAGCTGGTGGAATCCTATCTGGAAAAGAACTGAGCTGCCACCCATAACACACCGGGCCGCCCTACAGGGCGGCCCGGTCAGTCTGTCAAAAAACCTTCCCTTTTCCCCTCAAATATGGTAAAATAGTGCGTGAGGTGAGAAACATGGAGGAATG
>CANRMY010000039.1 GCA_947631845.1 uncultured Oscillospiraceae bacterium
GATGCCGATGTACACGGAGGGGTGGAGACGGATGCCGCCCTTGTAGGGGCCGATGGCGTCGTTGAACTGGATGCGGTAGCCCCGGTTGACCTGGATCTTGCCCTGGTCGTCCACCCAGGGGACGCGGAAGATGATCTGCCGGTCGGGCTCCACGATGCGCTCCACCACGTTGGCCTCCACCAGGTCGGGGCGCTTGTCGATGACGGGCTCCAGGGTCTCCAGGACCTCGGTGACGGCCTGGATGAACTCGGGCTCGGCGGGGTTGCGCTTTTTGACAGTCTCAAGGACGCTGAGAAGATACGCGTTCTTCATGTATGAAACCTCCATAAAATTAAATTTCATCAGAATGTAAGAAAAAAGAAGGGAAAAAGAAACAAAAAAGAACGGCCGGAACCATCGCGGACAAAAGCCCGCGACGCCCTTGCCGTTATCGGGTATCATTTTACCGGTTTAAAACGGCATTGTCAATGGTCAAACCAGATAAATTTGAATTTTTGCATGATTTATCTTGCAAATAATAGACGAAAGGCGCGCTTTCCCGCCTCAAGACCGTCGCGCACGGACAAAAAATATGCTATACTCAGAAAAAACGATAAAAAAACGAAACCTTCCGGAAAAAACCGTGACTATAGGGGTGAGGGCCCGACGGGGCCTCAAGGCGCGCCACAAAGAGGAAGAAGGAGGCGGTACACGTGGAGGACGCGGACATTGTGGAGCTGTATTTCCGGCGGGATCAGCACGCCCTGGAGGAGACGGCGGCCAAATACGGGACCTATCTCCACAGGATATCCATGAACGTGCTGGGGGACCGGGAGGACGCCGGGGAGTGTGTCAACGACACCTACCTGGGGGCCTGGAACGCCATACCGCCCACAAGGCCAGCGGCGCTCCGCGCCTTCCTGGGGAAGATCGTCCGGCGGATCAGCCTGAACCGCCTGCGGGGACGCCTGACGGAGCGGCGCGGCGGCGGGGAGACGGCCCTGGCCATCGAGGAGCTGGGGGAGCTCCTGCCCACGGACCGGGACACCCAGCAGGAGGCGGAGGCCCGGGAGCTGACGCGGACGCTGAACGACTTCCTGGCGGGACTGCCGGCCCGGGAGCGGGACATATTCATGCGCCGGTACTGGTACTTCGACCCCCTGGCCGACATCGCCAAAGCGTCGGGCAAGACCGAGGCGGCGGTCAAGTCCCAGCTCCACAGGACAAGGGAAAAGCTTCGCGACTATTTGAATCAGGAGGGATGGTTATGAAAAACGACGCGCTGATTTACGCGCTGAACGATGTGGATGAAAGCTTCATTCTGTCGGCGGAGACGCGAAAGCCCCGCCGGACGGGGCGGCGCATAGGCGTGATCGCCCTGGCGGCGGCGCTGGCGGCCCTGTTGACCCTGGGGACCGCCATGGCCGTGTCCGAGGAGGTTCGGGAAGCGGTTTTCAGACTATTCCGCGTGGAGGGGACCGTGGACGTGTCCGAGGTGAAGGACAGGCTGGATCAGGACAAGGTTCTGCCGCCCGAGGATCGTACGCCGGATCACAGCCGGGGAGAGTTCGTAGTCATGGAGGGCCTGACGGCGGAGCATTATCGGATCGAGGATTGCTACCTGGATAGGAACGGATTTTTCCATTTTCTGGACGACCGGGGCAGAATCACGTCATTGGTGTTCTACCCCAAGAACGGGGAGCTTTGCCAGGTCACGGACTGGCGACAGGTGGATATCACGGTGAAGGGCGTGGACGTGTCCTTTAAATGGTTTGCCTACGACGGGAATATCTTCACCATGGACAGATTCACCGAGTTCCACGATCATGAAAACATGCCGCCGTTTGAGGCGTATTCTCTGCCGGGGATAGACGATACAATCTTTATCCGGGTCTACGAGGGCAATAACAAGGACTATCAGGAGGGTGACCCTCTGGGCCTTCCCGTGGTGTATGATATCAACACCGGCGAGATCACCGACCTTTTCGCCAACAAAAAGTGGGAGATGCCGGAGGGAGAGGAAGAGAAGTACAGAAGGGATCTGATCACCTTTACGCCGGATCTTCGGTATGCGCTTATTGATACGGAGCCTTTGGGGAATGTGTCGGGCGACGGCCTGTATCTGGCCGATCTTGTCAGCGGGGAGCGTTACGACCTCCGGGCGCTTTCGGGCATGGAGAAGGTCAGCGGCGCGTGGCTCTACAAATCCCAGGCGGTCGTCTGCTGGTATCTGAGCCGTGAGTACAAGTACGACCTCCGGGTGCTGGAGCTGGGGTCCGGCAAGCTCCTTACGGAAATCAGCGGCCTGCCCATGGTACATTCAGAGCGGTTCGCAAGCCATTACACCTACGATCTGGAGCAGGGCTTCATCACCCGGGAGGAATTTGAGGAGCGGGAATACTCCCACGCTCTTGGCGGCGCCTCCGACCTGGGCGTGGGGGAGAAGGCGGGCCTCTATCTCATTGAGGGCGCCAGATGCGCCGCCTGGATCGACGAAAATCGGGACGTGGAGCTTTATGACCTGCTCACCGGCCAGCGGTTCAGGGTGCCGGGGCTGAGGATCCCGGAGAATATGTGGGTGAATCTGGAGGCCAACAGCGCGGGGGATAAGCTACTAAACTATGACACCATTCTGCCGGACGATCTGGAACCCGGGAACCGAAATTTCCGTGTCCTTGACCTGGAGGCCCATACCTGCACCGTGGTCGGCGTGGAATGGAGCGGGGAGGAGGAAACCATACCGGATGTGGACTTTTTCGGCGGCGGTGATAAAGTTAAGATAGAGGTCAGTGATGTCGATTACGAGGACGGTCATGGGTGTTATTCCTATGTGTACCTCTACGACCTAAAATAAGCATACCCATCAGGGGCCGGCGTTTTCGCCGGCCCCTTTTCGCGGGCAAAAAAAGGCGGCGGCTCTCGCGAGCCGCCAAAAAAGGGTTGTGGGATAAAGATATGAGCGTATCCTCTCCGATGGGATGGTCGAAGCCGGGATATGCTGTACCTAAAGAGTACCACGGATGGGACAAATTGTAAATAGGAAGTTTTGGGGAACGGACACTACTTTTGTCAGATCCTGTCGAAGACGGATGGACTTGCCAAATGTCCGGCGCTATGATAAAATGACTCATTGTGAGAATACTCTTCCTGTAGATGAAAGAGAGCGGGAGGAATAAGGTATGCGTAGAAAAGCCCTTTTGGCGCTTCTGCTGGCGCTGGCGCTGTTGACGGCCTGCCACGCGCCGGAGCGGCCGCCGGAGACCGGCCCGGACGCCGCGCGCACGGAGGACACGGCCGGGGGCACCGCGCCGGATACGACGCCGGACACCGCGCCTGACACAACGGCTGAAACGACGCCGGACACCGCCCCGGCTGCCGCGCCGGAGCCGGAGCTGACGCTGACCGGCGATAAGGTGGTGGCGGACGGCCTGCGGCTGGCCGTCTGGGAGGTTGAGGGGCAGAAATATATCGCCAAAAGCGCCCTCCGGCGGGCCTTTGGCCGGGAGCCTGAGGGCGAGACGCTGACCGTCCGGGGGGAGGAATACCTGCCCTGGCCCCGGCTCATGGAGGAGATCGACTGCCCCACGCTCACGGACCCGGAGGACGGCACGGTGTATCTGTCCCCCCGGGGGAGCTATGAGATCCCGGAGGACCGGAGGGCGGCCGTACTGATGTACCACGCGGTGGGCGAAAAGCCCTGGGGCCTGGTGACCCTGTTTGTCCGGCCCACGGAGCTGGAGGAGCAAATCGGGTATCTTTTAGAGAACGGCTTTGACCCCATCTGGTTTTCGGATCTTTCCCACATTGACGACTACGACAAGCCTGTGATCCTGACCTTTGACGACGGATACGACAACAATTATACGGCGCTCTATCCCATCCTGCAAAAGTACGGCGTCAAGGCCACGATTTTCGTGATCACGGGCAAGGTGGATACAGACCGTTACCTGACAAGGGAGCAGATCCGTGAGATGGCCTCCTCGGGCCTTGTGGCCATCGAGAGCCATACGGTGACGCACCCGGATCTTACGACGCTGAGCGAAGAGGAGCTGGAATATGAGTATGGCCAGTCCCGGCTGGAGATCGCCCGGATGACCGGGCGCGTCCCCACGGTGGTGTGCTACCCGTCCGGGGAGAGCAACGCTCTGGCCAGGGGCGTGGCGGCTGAGTATTACAAGCTGGGCGTCAGGATGGACGGCGGGGTGTGGGACACCTCGTCGGATCCCATGCGGGTGAACAGGTTTTATGTGCCGAGAGATCTGACATTGGCGCGGTTTCGGGGAAAGCTTAACCGCCTGACCGCCGGATCATGAGTGGGGAAAGGACATGAAAAAGAGAGCGCTTGTATTTTCTCTGCTCCTTGCGCTGCTTCTCGCCGCCTGCGGCGGAGACGGGGGACAGGGGAGCGAACATGGGAGCCATACCGAGGCGCCGCCGGGGACGCGGCCGGCGCTGTGCGCGTCCGCCGCCGTCATGGACGGCGTCAGGGTGGACGTCTGGGAGATCGGCGGAAAGCAATACGTGCTCCGGGAGGAGGCCGAGGCCGCCGCCGGCGCGGAGCTGTCCGGCGATACGGCAGCCGTGGCCGGGACGGTGTACATGCCCTGCCCGGAGTTCGCCGCCGCCAACGGGTTCCCGGCGCTTACCGACCCGGAGGACGGTACGGTGTATATCTCCCCCTCCGCCGCGGCCTTTGAGATCCCCCAAAAGGTGCGGGTCCCGGTGCTGATGTATCACGCCCTGGGGGACGAGACCTGGGGGATCGACACGCTGTTTGTCCGGCCGGCGGAATTTGAGGAGCAGCTGGCGTACCTGCTTGATAACGGCTTTGACCCCATCTGGTTTACCGACCTGGCCCATATCGAGGACTACGACAGACCCGTGATCCTGACCTTCGACGACGGGTACGACGACAATTACACGCTCCTTTTGCCCCTCCTTCAAAAATACAACGTCAAGGCCACGGTCTTTGTGGTCACGGGCATGGTGGGGAAGCCCCACTACCTGACGGCGGAGCAGATCCGGGCCCTGTCGGACTCCGGCCTTGTCTCCGTCCAGAGCCACACCGTCCGTCACCTGGAGCTTACGGGCCTTGACCGGGAGGAGCTGGAGCGGGAGTTTTCGGACGCACGGCTCCACATAGCCCGCCTCACCGGGCGCGTCCCCATCGCCGTGAGCTACCCCTCCGGCGAGAACGACCGGCTGGTCAGGAGAACGGCGGGGAAGTATTACCGTTTCGGCGTCGGCTCCAACGGCCTTATCTGGAATACCGGATCGGATCCGCTGCGGGTGAAGAGACTAATCGTGCCGAGAGGGGCGCCGATCCGGGCCTTCGCCAGGATCCTGAGCGAAATAGGCGAAAAATAAAAAGGATTTGAAAGGGGGTTTTCCCGTGCCCAAAACGGTGATCGGAATACTGGCCCATGTGGACGCGGGGAAAACCACGCTGTCCGAGGCGCTTCTGTACTGCGCCGGGGATATACGCAAGCTTGGCCGCGTAGATCACGGGGACGCCTTTCTGGACACCTTCGCCCTGGAGCGCCAGCGCGGCATCACCATCTTCTCCAAGGAGGCGCGGCTGAGCCTGGGAAGCAAGTCCGCCACACTGCTGGACACGCCGGGGCATGTGGATTTCTCCGCCGAGACGGAGCGCACCCTGGACGTCTTGGACTGCGCCATCCTGGTGATCTCCGCCCCGGAGGGGGTGCAGAGCCACACGCGCACGCTGTGGAAGCTCCTGCGGGACAGGGACATCCCCACGCTTCTGTTTATCAACAAGATGGATCTGCCCGGCGCGGACCGGGCCGGCATCCTGGCGGAGCTGACGGAGCGGCTGGGGGACGGCTTTTTTGTCCCCGGTGAGGCCGACCCCGAGGTGCTGGCCCTGTGCGACGAGGCGCTTTTGGAGGAGCATCTGGAGCGGGGGGAGCTGTCCGGGGAGACCCTGGACGGGGCCTTTCGGCGGGGACACGTATACCCCTGCTTCTTTGGCGCGGCGCTGAAATTAGAGGGCGTGGAGGCGTTTTTGAAGGGCCTGGAGCGCTTCGCCCCCGCCGCCCCGGCGCAGGCGGCGTTTGCCGCCCGGGTCTTCAAGATTTCCCGGGACGAGGACGGCAAGCGCCTGACGCACATGAAGATCACCGGCGGGATCCTGCGCGTCCGGGACACGGTGACGGGGCCCGATTGGGAGGAGAAGGTCACCCAGCTTCGCTTCTACTCCGGGGCCAAATTCACCCCCGCCGACCGGGCGGAGCCGGGGGATATCGTGGCCGTCACGGGCCTGTCCGCCACCTTCGCCGGCCAGGGCCTGGGCGCGGAGGGGGACGGCCGGGTGCCGGCGCTGGAGCCGGTGATGAGCTACGCCGTCTATCTCCCCTCGGGGTGCGACATCCACAAGACCGTGGCCCAGCTGCGGGAGCTGGAGGAGGAGAACCCGGAGCTGAAGCTTGTCTGGGAGCCCCGCACCCAGTCCCTGCACGCCCAGATCATGGGCCAGGTGCAGCTGGAGATCGTCCGCCAGCTGGTGCATGACCGCTTCGGCTTCGAGATCGCCTTCGGGCCGGGGAGCATCCTCTACCGGGAGACCATCGCCGGCAAGGTGGAGGGCGTGGGCCACTACGAGCCCCTCCGGCATTACGCCGAGGTCCACCTGATCCTGGAGCCGGGGGAGCGGGGCAGCGGCGTGGAGATCCGCTCCGCCGTCCCGGAGGACGCCCTGGCCGGCAGCTGGCAGAGGCTCATCCTCACCCATCTCCACGAGAAACAGCACCTGGGCGTCCTCACCGGCTCGCCCGTCACGGATATCAAAATCACCCTCTCCGCCGGACGGGCGCACATCAAGCACACCGAGGGCGGGGATTTCCGGGAGGCCACCTACCGGGCCGTCCGACAGGGGCTCATGAGCGCCAAAAGCGTGCTCTTAGAGCCCTGGTACGACTTCCGCATGGAGCTGCCCCAGGGAAGCGTGGGCCGCGCCATGACGGATCTTCAGCGCATGGGCGCCCGGTTCGAGCAGTCCGGGGAGGGGGCCGGCATGGCTGTCCTCACCGGCTCCGGCCCCGTGGCCAGGCTGCGGGAGTACCCCGCCGAGCTGACGGTGTACACCAGGGGCCAGGGGCGCGTCAGCTTCGTCTTTCACGGCTACGAGCCCTGCGCCGAGCAGGACGCGGTGGTGGAGGCCGTGGGCTACGACCCTCTGGCGGATCTGGACAACTCCCCCCACAGCGTCTTCTGTTCCCACGGCGCGGGGGTGCTGGTGCCCTGGGATCAGGTGCCGGCGCGGATGCACCTGCCCAGCACCCTGCTCCCGCCCAAGCCCCCCGACCCCATCCGGGAGGCGGCGGCCCGGTATGTGAAGCTGGCGGCCTCGGACAAGGAGCTGATGGACATCTTCCAGCGCACCTACGGCCCCATCGACCGGGGCGAGGAGGCCCTGCGCCCCGCCCTCAAAGAGCCGCGCCGGGAGCCGTCTTCCCAAAAAAGAAAGCCCCTCCCCCAGAAGGACGGGCTGGAATTTGTGCTGGTGGACGGCTACAACATCATCTTCGCCTGGGAGGACCTGAAAAAGCTGGCCGCCCAGAGCCTGGACGCGGCCCGGGAGCGGCTTGTCGAGCGGCTGCGCAACTACCAGGGCTTCCGTCAGTGCGCCGTCATCCTGGTGTTCGACGCCTACAAGGTGAAAAACAACCCCGGCAAGGTGGATCACCTGGGCGGGGTCAGCGTGGTCTACACCAAGGAGGCGGAGACGGCGGATATGTACATCGAGCGGGCCACCTACGACCTCTCCAAACGGCACCATGTGCGCGTGGCCACCTCCGACGGCATGGAGCAGATGATCATCCTGGGCAACGGCGCCCTGCGCGTCCCCGCCTCCGCCTTTGAGGCGGAGGTCAAGGAGGTGGAGCGGGCCATCCGGGACTATCTGCGGGAGTATAATCAAGGTTTTAATCAGTGACGCGTATTCGACAGTCTAAAAAAGCACGGGGTTAAACCCGTGCTTTTCGCGTATCTATTCGGTTTTCGGCGCCATGCTTTTCAAAATCCACGCGCGCTGACGCCGTGCGCCTCTTATCGACCCTCCAATAAAAGCCGGCGTGCTGGTTTTGTATGCTTTACTCCGTATCCGCGCTCTTTCGCATGGAGGCCAGGCCCTCGGTGTACTCGTCCTCGGCGTGTACGATCAGCTTCGCGAAGGGGAGAAAATATTCGCCGCACTCGGTAAGCTCCACTCTCCTGGTGGAACGGTTGAAGAGCGTTACCCCCAGCTCCTCCTCCAATTCCTTGATGTGACGTGAGAGCGTCGGCTGAGATAAGAAAAGCCGTTCCGACGCGGAATTGAAATTTTTAAGCTCTGACAGGGTCAGAAACTCTCGCATACTTTGAATTTTCAAGTGGCCCATCCCTTTTTCTATCTAAAATGTTAGCATAGCTAACTACTCTTCCTGGATTCCAGAAAAAGTATACCACGAAAAACCATTTTGCGCAATAATTCATACGAAAGACAAATTAATTTTCCAAAGAAAGTATCAATCGTCAGAAAATGACATAATAAAAACGCTTTTCCCGCCGCGAAGCGACAAACATACCCGTAGGGGCCGGACACCTGGCCGGCCCGTCCGCCGAATTCCCGGTGTGCCCTTGCCCAAAGTGGCTGCGGGTCCACCGCGAAAAAAACAGGGCCGCCTGAGAGGCGGCCCCTATGGCGTTATTCGACAGCCCGATAGTATACCGGGACGGGCCGCCGGGGACAGCGGCCCCTACTGAGCCTTGTGACGGCCCAGGTGGAAGACGGCCACGGGGCTGTTGGGCCGGCGGGCGCTGGTGCGCCCCTCGGGCTGGATCTCCCCGGCGGCGGTGAGGGCCTTCTTGGTGAGGGCCGGTCCCACCAGCTCATAGACCAGCACGGAGAAGAGCACCACATTGCGCACCACCGCGCCGTCGGACAGCTGTGTGGCGGTCATGGCCATGCCCAGGGCCACGCCGGCCTGGGGCAGGAGGGTGATGCCGATGTATTTGGTGATGTTGGGGGCGCATTTGGTCATGGCACAGCTGCTGTAGGCGCCCACGTATTTGCCCAGGGAGCGGAAAAGGATATACACGACGCCGATGAGCAGCACCGTGGGCTGGGCGAGGATGCGCATATCCAGCTCCGCGCCGGAGAGGACGAAGAACAGCACAAAGACCGGCGCCGTCCAGTCGTCGATACGGCCCATCAGCTCCTGGGAGAAGTCGCAGATGTTGCAGAACACCGTCCCGGCCATCATGCACACCAAAAGGAGGCTGAAGCCGATGTGGACGCCGCCCACCTCGAATTCCGCCATGGAGACGCCCACCGAGGCCAGCACGCAGGTGATGGACAGGGAGAGGCGCTTGGAGCGGGAGTGGAAGTATTTTTCGAACCGGTGGAGGAGCCAGCCGGCCAGAGCGCCCAGCAGGAGCGACAGGACGATCTCGATGACGGGCTCCAGCAGGATGGTCTTCAGGCTGATGGCGCCCTTCTCGAGGGCTGTGGCCACCCCGAAGGAGGCGGAGAACAGCATCAGGCCCACCGCGTCGTCAATGGCCACCACCAGCAGAAGGAGCTTTGTCAGAGGGCCGTTGGCCTTGTACTGGCGCACCACCATCAGCGTCGCCGCCGGGGCCGTGGCCGCGGCGATGGAGCCTAAGGTGATGGCCGAGGGGATGGAGATGAGCCTGGGGGAGATAAAGTGCAGGGCGATGAGGCCCGCGTCCACCAGAGCCGTGGTGATCACCGCCTGGAGGATGCCCACGGTGATGGCCTGACGGCCCATGTGCTTGAGCTGCTCCAGCCGGAACTCGTTGCCGATGGTGAAGGCGATGAAGCCCAGCGCCACCTGGGAGATGAGGTCCAAGCCCTCCACCGCCTCCAGGGACACAAAGCCCAGGCCCTCGATGTGGAGAGCGCCCACGCAGAAGGGCCCCAGCAGCACGCCGGCCACCAGATACGCCGTCACCGCCGGGAGCTTCAGCACCTTAGCCAGCCGCGACATCAGAAGTCCCGCCAGCAGCGCCAGGGACATCTCGATCAGAATAATCATGGAAATGACCTCCCCTATTCCTTGTTGGGAAAACAATTCTACACCCTGCACGGGGAAAAAACAATCTCCAAAGTATCCGGGCTTGAGGCGGGGTTCGTCAAAAAATTGTACATTTTGCGCCTATCGCTTGCTTTACGGGCCGGTGGATACTGTTCGGTATTCGGGAAGAAACGCGAACGGCGTAAAAACAAACAGCCCGCCTGAAGTCCCGGCGGTCCCAACAGTATATCTGAAAAAATAGACCGCTGGCTTTTTCACCGGGGTGCCGGTGAGGGGCGGTCGATCTTTCGGTATTCAGTTATAATTGGTGGGGCTAAACAAAGGATTTGAACATATGTTAAATTGTACCATCAAAGTCAATTTCTCTCTTTGCTTCGTCAACTGCGTCCGGGTCGGAACTGTTTATCGCCTTTTGAAGCCAGTATTCAGCTTGCTTGCGGTCTTGCTCCACATAAATTCCCCGATTGTAGAAACGACCTACCAACTCCATACCTTTTCCGCAGCCGCCATTGGCAGATTCCAGATAAAGCTCATAGGCTTTTGCTAAATCAATGCCGATGCCAAAGCCGTAGTGATAACAGATACCCAAGTTATAGGTGGCTTCAATATGACCCATATCATGAGCTTGGGTCAGCAACCGAAACGCCAGCTCATTGTCCTCGGGCACACCGTCACCATAGATGTGCTTCATGGCAAGTTCGTATAATTCCTGTGCATTCATGCTTATACCTCTCACAATTATTCAACTCGCTTTTCAAACTTGTCGAACAGGTAAAGACGCGAAGCGGGTTTATCTGTTCGGCAAGTACACAGGGGACAGCCGCACGAGCGTGCAAGGGGGTGTAGCCCCCTTGAGGTCGCGAAGCGACGAAATCTCTCTGACGGCGGCTTTCCGCTGTCAGAGAGGAAGCCTCGCAGAACGCACGATACATGGTCGCCAGACCTATGTATAGAAGTGCGCCCTTTAGTTCCTAAAGGGTTTGCAACGTCTCGACAAATGTGAAATTATCTGTGCGTAATCTTTTTTATCCTGAAAGTCAGCCCATCATAGTTCTGTCCGTCAACCTCTCGTGTGCCGATGTTGCGGTTACACTCCACAAAGCCGAGCTTTTCGGCACAGCGGAGCATACGGACGTTACCCGACCAAGTTTGTGTGTAAAGCTCGTCCACGCCGTTCTCAAAGTAATAGTTCACAAAGGCACGGAGAGCATTTGTGCCGATACCTTTACCCCAAACATCGGATTCGCAAAGGTCAATGCCAACAGCACGATAAACGGTCTGACCGTCCTTGATCTCGCCAATCCATTCGTAATTCTCGTCAATGGGATAGGAGCTTACCCAGCCAATGTGTCTGCCGTTCCATTCGATCTCAAACTTCCAACGGCGAACATCGTCGGGAAGATCTTTCACGGACTCATAGTATTCACGCCAAGAGGTGCGCTCGGTTTCCTCGCCCAATTCGATAGGCTCCCATGGCGCATCGGTATTTGACCATTCGGTTTCGGTGGTGAACCAACGCACATAGTCCTCAATGTCGGACTCAATCATATCGCGAAGAATAATGTTGTCAAATTCTATTTTCATCATCTATCTTCCCTCAAATATCGATTTGTCGAACAGTCGCCCACTCGACACTGAACATTATACCACCCAAATGTGAAGAAATCTACCGCCTGTTTAGACGGGCTTTTGCTTTTTAAGAAAAAATAATTAAAAATATAAAAATAATGCTTGACAAATAGTTGCTTATATGGTATAATACACCCATAAATAATTCAAGATGCTTATATATTTCCCCGCTCATATTTTTCCCCCTTGTCTCATACCCTTTTGCGGGGTGATGAACATGCTTGACAAGCTGAAAAAATTCTACGGTTCTCTCACGGGAAAGCAAAAGAGGGGGCTTTTGTCTCTGGCGCTGGTGCTGGCGCTGACGGCGGCGCTGCTGGCTTTGTCCGCTCCGGCGGCGGTGACGGCGGCCAATACCCGTCAGCTGCCCATTTACAGCGTGGAGCGGGACCAGAAGATGGCGGCCCTGAGCTTCGACGCGGCCTGGGGCAACGAGGACACCCAGACCCTCATCGACATCCTGGGCAAATACAACGTGAAGGCCACGTTTTTCGTGGTGGGCCAGTGGGTGGACAAATACCCGGAGTCGGTGAAGGCCCTGGCGGACGCCGGCCACGAGGTGATGAACCACTCCAACGACCACGCCCACTTCAACACGCTCACCGCCGACAAGATCGCGGAGAATATCAACGCCTGCGCCGACAAGATCGAGGCCGTCACCGGCGTGCGGCCCACCCTGTTCCGGCCCCCCTACGGGGAGTACGACGACCACGTGATCGCCGCCGTCCGCGCCCTGGGCATCGAGCCCATCCAGTGGGACGTGGACTCCCTGGACTGGAAGGAGATCTCCGCCTCCGAGATCTACAAGCGGGTGACCAGCCGCGTAAAGCCCGGCTCCATCGTGCTTTTCCACAACGCCGCCCTCCACACCCCGGAGGCCCTGGAGGACATCGTCAAATACCTGATCGCCGAGGGCTATGAGATCGTCCCCGTCTCCCGGCTCATCCTGCCCGCGCCCTACACCATCGACCACACGGGCCGCCAGTTCGCCGCCGGGTGAACGCCCCGTTTCCCTCCGGTTTCCTCTTGCCCCGCGGGGTAGAATGTGGTAGAATGATCGAAATAAACGCGACCGGAGGGAGAACTATGCGTATATACGAAGATCCCCGTAAGACCAGTGAAAACAGGCTCCCCGCCAGGAGCTGGTACATCCCCGGCGGGGTCAGTGAAACGATCGACTTAAACGGCCTTTGGCGGTTCAAATACTACCCGGAGGACCAGCTGGCGGAGGGGGAGATCACAGATTGGGACACCATCCCCGTGCCCTCCTGCTGGCAGCTCCAGGGGTACGAGAACCCCAATTACACCAACGTCAACTACCCCTACCCCGTGGACATGCCCTATGTGCCGGACGCCAACCCCTGCGGCGTCTATGAGCGGGATTTTGACCTTCAAAGCCTCTGGGGACGGGTCTACTATGTGCTGGAGGGGGTCAGCTCCTGCGCCTTTGTGACGGTGAACGGCCGCTATGTGGGCTTCACCCAGGGCAGCCGCCTCCGGGCGGAATTCGACGTAACGGACTTTGTCCGGGCCGGCCAAAACACCCTGCGGGTCTATGTGCTCAAGTGGTGCTGCGGCAGCTACCTGGAGGACCAGGACGCCTTCCGCTACAACGGCATCTTCCGGGACACCTACCTGCTCCAGCGCCCGGAGGGGCATATTTGGGACGTGGAGATGATCCCCGACGCCAAAGCCATCCACGTAAAGCTGGCGGGCGGGGCCCACGCGCGGGTCCTGGACGGGGACAGGCTCCTCTTTGAGACGGATTTTGAAAAGGAATTTACCTACGCGCCGGAAAATCCGGTGCTGTGGAACGCGGAAAAGCCCCATCTCTACACGGTGGAGCTGGCGCGGGCCGGAGAGACCGTCACGCTGAAAACCGGCCTCCGGGAGGTTTCCATATCGGATCAATACGAGCTTCTCATCAACGGCGCGCCGGTGAAGCTCCGGGGCGTCAACCACCACGACACCAGCAAATACCGGGGCTGGTGCCAGACCGTGGAGGAGCTGCGGCGGGACCTGGAGCTGATGAAATCCCTGAACATCAACTGCGTGCGCACCTCCCATTACCCGCCCCACCCGGCCTTTGTGTCTCTATGCGATGAGCTGGGCCTCTACGTGGTGCTGGAGACGGACATCGAGACCCACGGCTTTACCCACCGCCGGAGCGAACCGGCCCCCGGCTACGACCACGCGCCGGGGGAGTGGCCCTGCACCAACGTAGACTGGGAGGGCGAATTTCTCTCCCGCATGGAGCGGGCGCTGGAGCTCCACAAAAACGCCCCGTCGGTGATCTTCTGGTCCCTGGGCAACGAGAGCGACTTCGGCGACAACCACCGGGCCATGCTCCGGTATCTGAAGGAGCGGGACCCCTCGCGCCTGTCCCACTACGAGCAGGCCAGCGCCCAGGGGGACTTCGAGGCGACGGACGTGGTCAGCTGGATGTACCCCTCCCGCGAGCGCCTGGAGCAGGCGGCGCTGGACCCGGAGATCAGAAAACCGGTGTATCTGTGCGAATACGCCCACGCCATGGGCAACGGCCCCGGCGACGTGTGGGCGTACAACGAGCTGTTTGATAAATACCCCAAGCTGTGCGGCGGGTGCGTCTGGGAGTGGGCCGACCACGTGGCCGTCCTGGACGGCGTCCAGCGCTACGGCGGGGATTTCCCCGGCGAGCTGACAAACGACGCCAACTTTTGCTGTGACGGCATGGTCTTCGCCGACAGGAGCTTTAAGGCCGGCACCCTGGAGATCAAGGCCGCCTACCAGCCCATCGAAACGCGCCTGGAGGGCGGAACGCTGACGGTGCGCAACCGGCTGGACTTTACGAACCTCAACGAGTACGAGCTGAAAATCGAGATCGAGCGGGACGGGGAGATCGTCGGCGAAAAGGCGGTGAGGCTTGACCTCGCCCCCCACCGGTGGGCGGAGCTGGAGATCCCCCCGCTTCCGGATTCCTGCCGGTACGGCGCCCACGTCAGGTGCCGGCTCATAAAGGACGGCGTGGAGTGGGCCGCCACGGAGTATGAGCTTCCGGTCCCCCGGACGGCCCGGACGGCTCCCGCGCCCCTGGCCCTCACGGAGGACAGGCGCTTTGTCTACGCCCGGGGGGAGGGCTTCGCCTACACCCTCTCCAAGCTCCACGGCAGTCTTGTCAGCGCCGTGACGGAGGGCGTGGAGCGGCTGGCCGCCCCCACCGTTCTGGGGGTGTTCCGCGCCCCCACCGACAACGACAGGAACATCAAATACCACTGGGCGGACGCCTGGAACGGGGAGAACTGGAACAAGGCGTTTACGAAGATCTACGACTGCGCCGTGGAGGGGAACGCCGTCACCTTCCGGGGCTCCCTGGCCGGGGTGTCCCGGTCGCCGTCGCTGTTTTTTGAGACGCGCTGGGCGTTTTTCGCCGGCGGCGCGGTGGAGGTGAGCTCAAATTTCCACGTGCGGGAGGGCACCTTCTTCCTGCCCCGGCTGGGGTTTGAGTGGACCCTTACCGGCGGCGGGGTCTTTTCCTACTACGGCAAGGGGCCGGGGGAGAACTACGAGGATATGTGCCACGGCGCCCTGACGGGCCTCTATGAGAGCACCGCCCAAGGGGAGTATGTGCCTTATGTCCGTCCCCAGGAGCACGGGAACCACACGCGGGTGCGGCGTCTCACCGTGAACGGCCTCACCTTTGAGGCGGAGGACATGGAGGCGTGCGTCTCGGAGTACACCGCGGCGGACCTCTACGCCGCCGCCCACACCGACGAGCTCCGTAAGGACGGCTTTACGCATCTGCGCACGGATTACCGCGTCAGCGGCCTGGGCTCCAATTCCTGCGGCCCGGCGCTGGACCCCAGGTACAGAGTAGACGAAAAAGAGATGTCCTTCACCTTCACCCTCCGCCCGGAAAAGAGCTGATTCGCTGTCTGTGTCCATGACTTTTTCGCGGCATTGATGTACAATGCGGTCATAACAAGTAAGGAGGGCGGCGTTGTGGACCAGGAAAAGGTGGGAAAATTCATCGCGCGGCTGCGCCGGGAGCGGGGCATGACACAGGAGAAGCTGGGGGAGCGGCTGGGTGTCACCAACAAGACCGTGTCCCGGTGGGAGACGGGGCGGTACATGCCGGACGTGGACAAGCTTTTAGAGCTTTCGGGGCTTTTGGGCGTCAGCGTCAACGAGCTTTTGTCCGGCGAGAGGCTGGAGACGCCGGAGCGGGCGGCGGAAAAGGCGGAGGAGAACCTGATCTCCGTCCTGTCCCAATCGGACACCTTCGGCCTCTCCGACAGGATCGCCTATTTCAAGCACAAGTGGCTTTCCGAGCATAAATTCGACATCGGCCTTACCGTTATCCTGTATCTGGCCGCCGCCACAGCCGCCCTCATTTGGGTGGGGCCGGCGATGTTAGCGGCGGTCATCCTGCTGGGGGTGGGCCTGTACGGCCTCATGCGCAACAGAATGATGGCGTATGTGGAGGAACGGGCCTTCAAAAAGTGAAAATACGGCTTGACCCGCAGGGGTTTTATAAGGTTTCCGCCCTCATAGGGCGGAGGAGATTTGCTTTTCTCCTTTTGGATTTCCAAAAGGAGAAAAGGCAACAAAAGAGGAAAAGAAACCAGGGGAGGGATTTCGTTTTTTCCCTCCCCTGGACTCCCCCTTTTAAAAACGACCACACAGGGGCCGCGGCCCCTATGTGGAGAACCCCGGAGTTCGCTCGCACGAAAACAGGAGCAACGCTAACGTCCACCACACGATTATCGCCGTAGCAGCGCGGGTGAAGTAGGACATCTCGCCTTAGAGATAGAGCGGTAAGCGATCAGCGGGTTAGGCGCTGAGACAATGCGATGACGTCACGCGCGGTGATGAATGGTACCATGGGTATCGACCATCACCGCGGCAGCCGTTCCGCTGAAATAAAGATTGGGCCTGGTTTACCACCGGGCCCAAAAATTGTTTTTCTCCTCTTTGTTACTTTCTCCTCTTTTGTCAACACAAAAGAGGAGAAAGTAAGTTTTCCCCGCCTTTTTAAGGGCGGAATCCTTATAACCCCCCCGCCGGGGTAAGGCCCCCGCTATTTGATATGGAACCGCTTTATGAGCTCGGAGATAAGGCGGGTCTTCAGGATGAACGCCGTGGCGATGAGCAGGACGGCGGCGGTGACGGCCAGGACGATCATGGGCCACCGTGTCTCGGAGAACACGAAAAGGGCCAGGGCGGAGGCCACCGCCAGCAGGAGCGTCAGGAGGATCAGGGGCATCACGTTATGGCGCTGCTTGGAGACGTTGACGAAAAACAGCACCGCCAGCACGATCAGCGCCCCGTAGGCCACGATGGGCACCACAAAGGCCGCCCAGCCGGGGTAGATGAGCCAGTCGATGAGGATCAGCAGGATCACCGTCGTCACCAGCAGCTTCACCCCCTGGCTGATCAGGTTCCGCTCCACCAGGGGCGCTTTCAGCACCAGCGTCCAGACCATATAGAGCGACCACAGGACGATGACGCTCCAGGCCTTTCCCTTCAAAATGATGTTGACCGCGACGCACACCACCGCCGCCGCCATAAAGAGGAGGCCGAAGATGTACCGCACATACAGCATGGCGATGGACTGCTTTTTGATGTGGGGGTAGACGATCTCAAAATCCATACAGCTCACTCCCCGAGATCCGGATCTGGATGCCCATTTCGGCGAACAGCCGGCGCATCCGCTCCTCGAAGGAGGGATCCGTCGTCAGCTTGGCGATGGACAGGGTGGCCACGCCGTTCACCGTCACCATGGAGACGGCGGCCCGAGCCAAGGCCACGGTGCCCAGCACGAAGTCCATCTTGCGCACATGCTCGGCCATCCCCTCCGGCACCTCCACCACGCCCAGATTGGACAGGGTGGTGGTAAAGGCCCGGTCGCCCAGGAAGCCGTAGACCACCCGGGCCACGGGGCACTTGATGAACAGCGGCACCAGCCGCACCGACCGCACCAGCTTCACCGCGCCGTTCATCATCTCCTGCATTTTCTCAAAGGCCAGGCCCGCCTTCAGCTGCTCCGTGACCCGGGGCAGGATCTCCTCCACCGTGGTGATCTCCTCCAGCGTCAGGTGGATGTTGGCGTAGAGGGAGAAGTTGCGCAGGGTTTTGGACTCAAAATACCGGCGCATGTTGGCCGGCACCTGGATATGGACGGTGCCGTGCTGCCGGTCCATGGCGGCCTTGCAGGCGATGAACATCATGGCGGTGACCAGCGCCGTCACCGACGCGCCCCGCGCTTTCGCCGCGCTGTGGAGCTCCTCGGCGGCCATATCGAAATGGATCACCTGGCAGGGCTTGACCTTGGCCAGCCGCCCGCCCATCTGCATGGCCGGCTTGTCCACAAAGCCGGAGGATTTCTTGCCGGAGACGTATTTGGAGAAATCGTCGGCGGATTCCGAGGCGTCGGGCAGCGCGCCGATATCCAGGACGCCCTTCTCGCATTTGACCTCCCCGCCCAGCAGACGCAGATACTCCGCCGTCAGGCTCTTCAGGAACACCATGCCGCCGGTGCCGTCGGTGAGAATGTGGAAGAACTCACAGCTGACGCGGTTTTTATAATAGAGCACCCGGAAGGATTTGGAGCCGGTCATGGACACGTTGATGTCCGCGCAGGGCACCGTGGCCTCCGGCTCCACGGGGAAACGGCGCTTGGCCGCGTCGATGTAGTGCCAGAAGACGCCGTTTTTGATGGTGGTGGCGAAAAAGGGGAACCGCTTGATGGTGAAGGTGAGGGCCATCTGCAAAAGCTCCGGTACCACGTCCGCGTCCAGATACAGCGACAGCCGGAACACAGCCATCTGCTTGTGGCTCATGCTGAGGGGGTACACCTTGGCCGCCGCGTCCAGGGGAAACCAGTCGTCGGCAGGCCGGGAGTAGAAGCCGCCCAGCTTCTCCGGAGAGAGCAGCTCCAGCGCCCGTGAAAGGGGTACCTCGTGCCAGTGATACCACAAAAGGGCGTTTTCAAAGTCCCGGACGATCTGCCTTTTCCACTCACGCGAAAGCCGCAGATGCTGGTCCAGCACCCGGAAAAACGTTTCCACGCTCTCCCGCTCGGGCTCCCGCAGCTGCTCCACATACCGCGCGAATTCATTTGTAAGCCTCTTTTTTGCCATGTCCGGCCTCCGTGGGGAAAACTTACAGTCAGTATACCAAATTTCAGCGCGGAGCGCAAGAGAGAAGCGCCGGGAAATTTGGCGGAGCGCCAAGAGAGGCGGCCCCTACGACGTCTCAAGAAAGATTTTCAGAAATTCGATACACGGGCCGGCCAGTGTCCGGCCCGTACGGAAATGCGGCGTATCAATCGTAGGGGCCGCACACCGGGCGGCCCGATGCACCGTCGAATTTCACGAAATTTTCTCCCAAGGCGCCGTAGGGGTCGCCCTCCCGGGCGACTCGTCCGCCAATGATTGACAGCCCGGTGGTTGACCGGGACGGGCCGCCGGGGACGGCGGCCCCTACAGGGCTAAAAGAAAGTTGGCATTCTACAACAAAAACAACAAGAAGTAACCGCCACCAGCTCTCCAAGGTCGTCGGTTACTTCTTGTAATCACACCGGGAGGGGAACCACCGTCACCCGGCAGTTCCTCCCTCTGTGCCCTCATTATAGCACCTTCCGCCCGTCCTGTCAAGGGACGGGCGATTTTATTCTTCCGCGCCAGCGATGCCGCCTGATTGGGAAGTTATTTTGTTGGATCGTAACCGGAGGTGAACTCTCCATCGCCGGAGACGGAAGGGGCGCTGCCGTCAGGGACGGCGGAGATCAGGCCGGCAGGATGCCCGGACACGCCCAGGCGGACGAAGCGGGCGGTCAGCTCCTCGTAATTTTCGCCGGTGACGGTGGCCTTCCAGCCGGTGCCGCGGGTGAAGAATTTCACCTCGCAGGTGTTGTCCCAGGTCAGGGTGACCACATCCACGCCGTCCACATCCGTGTGTCCGTAGGCGTCATCCTGAGAGACGCAGCAACTGGGGACGTTATGGCCCGCGCACTGTTCGATGACGATCTGCCCGCCGTCCCACATGGCCCACAGGCAAAAGCCGCAGAATTCGCCGTCCCTGGAGAAATACAGGTTGGCGTTTGTCTCCGCCTCCGCCGGGATACCCAGATGCTCCCGCCAGCGCGCCCCCAGGATGCTCTCAATATCTTCCTCCGTCGCCTCCCGGGAGGTGTCCCCCAGGGTGTAGTCCAGGGCCGCCCGCTCCCCGGCGGGCTGGAAATTCAGGAGCGGGAGCAGGTACCGTGCCACCGTCTCCCCGTCCGACAGGTCGTACCAGCCCCCCACGGGGGTGGTCATGTGGGTGTTATCGGTATCCAGGGCCAGGTCATCGTCCAGCTCCTGGCGGCCTGTCTCCTCCCCCTGCACGGAGGGGTCGTCAAGCTCCGCTCCGGGTTGCGCCCGATGCCAGAGAACACCCGCGCCCAGGATCAGCGTCAGGCACGCCGCCGCGGCGGCCCAGCGGTACAGAGGGACGGTCTTTTTCTCGGCCTTCAGCTCCGCAAGGCTCTTCGCAAGGCCCTCCGGGGCCTCGATGGTATCCATATAGTTTACATAACGCTTCACAGCTTGATTTCTCCTTTCAACTCCTGTCTCAGCCGCTCCCGGGCCCGGCTCAGATAGGACCGGGCCGTTCCGGGGCGGCATTTCAGGATTTTCGCGATCTCGTCAGTGGTATATCCCTCGTAGTAAAAAAGATGTACGGCGGCGCGCTCGTTGGCGGGCAGGCGGCCAATGGACTCCAGAAGCTCCTGTGTCTCACCCTCCGGCGCGGGGTAGATGTCCAGAAGCTCCCCCGTGGGGTGGCGCTTTCTGTCCCGCAGCCGGTCCAGGGCGGCGTTGACCGCGACGCGCATGAGCCACGCCTTCTCCCGGCCCTCCCCGTCAAGCTTTGGACATTTTTCCAAATATTTCAGGTACGCCTCCTGGACCGCGTCCTCCGCGTCGGGGATATTGCCTGTGACGGAGAGCGCGGCCTTGTAAAGCGCCGTACTGTGGGATAAAATCAATTCTTCCAACCGGTCGGAATGAGGCATCGAATCACCTCCCTTCGTCCATTATAACGCAACCGGGCCCCTTTTTGTTGCGGTATGAAAAAAATCATTCCCGGAAATACTACCCTCGTACACAAAGACGAGGGGGCGTTTTCTTGCAGGGTAAGGTCGAGATCTGCGGGATCAACACATCGAAGCTTCCGGTGCTGAAAAACGACGAGATCATGGAGCTTCTGCGGAAGGCCAGGGCCGGGGACGCGTCGGCCAGGGACAGGCTCATCGAGGGGAACCTGCGGCTGGTTCTGTCGGTGGTGCAAAAATTCATGGGCCGGGGTGAGAACGCCGACGATATCTTTCAGGTGGGTTGTATAGGCTTGATCAAAGCGATAGACAACTTCAACCTGGACATGAAGGTCATGTTTTCCACCTATGGCGTCCCGATGATCATCGGGGAGATCCGGCGGTTCCTCAGGGACAACTCCCCCCTCCGGGTGAGCCGGAGCATCCGGGACACGGCCTACAAGGTGCTGCAGATCAAAGAAAAGCTGATGCTGGAGAGCCAGCGGGAGCCAACGGTGGAGGAGATCGCGGCGGCGCTGAAGCTTCCCCGGGAGGAGGTGGTTATCGCCATGGACGCGGTGGCCGAGCCGGTGAGCCTCTACGAGCCCATCTATTCCGAGTCCGGGGACGCGGTATGCGGGATGGATCAGATCGGAGACACCAAAAACACCGACGAGGACTGGCTCAACGAGATCGCTCTGTCCGACGCCATCAACGCCCTCTCCGAGCGGGAGAAGCGCATCCTCTCCCTGCGGTTTTACGAGGGCAAGACCCAGATGCAGGTATCCGCCGAGGTGGGCATCAGTCAGGCCCAGGTGTCGCGGCTTGAAAAAAACGCGATAAACCAGATAAAAAAGAGCCTATAATTGTGCGGAATGGTGGTTGCGTTTTTGCAGGAGCCGTGGTACAATATTGCAAATGGCGTTTTACCGCAATAAAGCGGCGGCCCGCGCTTCACGGGCCGCGCCGCCCGTGAAAGATAAAGGAGTGTACATATATGGAAAAGATCCGCGTTGAGCTCACCAAGTCCCCCAAGGAGAAGCCCCATCTGGACCCCCTGCCCTTCGGCAAATTCTTCTCCGACCACATGTTTCTCATGAACTACACCGACGGCCAGGGCTGGCACGATCCCCGCATCGTCCCCTACGGCCCCTTCTGCCTGGACCCCTCCTGCATGGTGTTCCACTACGCCCAGGAGATCTTCGAGGGCCTGAAGGCCTACCGCCGCGCCGATGGCTCCATCTGGCTGTTCCGGCCCGAGGAGAACTTCAAGCGCATGAACAACTCCGCCGTCCGTATGAGCATCCCGGAGATCGATGTGGACTTCTGCGTGGAGGCCACAAAGCAGCTGGTGGCGCTGGAGCGGGACTGGGTGCCGGATCAGAAGGGCGCCAGCCTCTACATCCGACCCTTCATCATCGCCACGGACTGCACCGTGGGCGTCCACGCCAGCAAGACGTATATCTTCTGCATCATCCTGTCCCCCTCCGGCAACTACTACCCCGAGGGGCTGAACCCCGTCCACATCGCCATTGAGGACGAGGACGTGCGCGCGGTGCGGGGCGGCACCGGCTTTACCAAGTGCGGCGGCAACTACGCCGGCTCCATCCGCGCCAGCGAGCGGGCGGAGAAGCTGGGCTACTCCCAGGTGCTGTGGCTGGACGGCGTCCACCGCAAGTACATCGAGGAGGTGGGCTCCATGAACATCATGTTCAAGATTGACGGCAAGATCGTCACCCCCATGCTCCAGGGCTCCGTCCTCCCCGGCATCACCCGCAAGTCCATCCTGGAGGTGGCCCGGGACTGGGGCTACACCGTGGAGGAGCGGCTCATCTCCATCGACGAGGTGCTGGAGACGGCCCGGAACGGCCATATGGAGGAGATGTGGGGCACCGGCACCGCCGCCGTTGTCTCCCCCGTGGGGCACATCTACTACGAGGGCAAGGACATGACCATCGGCGACGGCGGCATCGGCCAGCTGACCCAGCGGTTCTACGATGAGCTCACCGGCATCCAGTGGGGCACCCGCCCGGATACGCGCGGCTGGACCCAGAAGGTCTGCGACTGATTTTCAACTTTTATAAGGTGTCCGCCCATACAAGGGCGGGGAAAATCAGCTTTTTCTCTTTTCCCGAAATAGAAAAGAGAAAAAGCTTGCAAAAAGAGAAAAGATTTATTTTTGGGCCCGGTGGTAAACCGGGCCCAAGCTTTATTTCGACGGGACGGCTGCCGCGGTGGTGGTCGATACCCATGGTCCCATTCATATCCGCGCGGTACGTCATCGCATTGTCTCTGCGTTTAACCCGCTTAGCCGCTCACAACTCTATCAATATAGCTTTCGTTCCTCTTTCGGGCCGCGCTGGTGCAGTGGGTAACGTGTGGTGTTCGAAAAAAACGTTTCTGTTTCCGTACGGGCCGGACACCCGGCCGGCTCGTGTATCGACTTCCTGAATATCTTTCGTTCACCGCCGTACGGGCCGCCGCCCTCGGCGGCCCACAATCAAATATGCGGCGGAGCCGCAACCTTTTTGGGGTGGATGTTGTGGAAATTTGATAATCGGGCCGGCCAGGTGTCCGGCCCGTACGAAAGGAATTCGATGGTGCGGCGTTTGGGCCGAGCGGGTCTCTGGCCCCTACAGGGACAGACGCATCGCTGAAAATCTCCGCACGATTATAGATATCCAGCGCGGCCCGAAAAAGGAGCGAACGCCTTAATGATAGAGCGGTGAGCGGCTAAGCGGGTTAAACGCAGAGACAATGCGATGACGTCACGCGCGGATATGAATGGGACCATAGGTATCGACAACCTCTGCGGCAGCCGTTCCGCCGTAACAATGCGGAAAACCCGGTTGACCACCGCACCCAAAGCTTGTTTTTCTCTTCTTTGTTACTTTCTCCTCTATTGTCAACACAAAAGAGGAGAAAGCAAATCCCC
>CANRMY010000040.1 GCA_947631845.1 uncultured Oscillospiraceae bacterium
TTCTGTCCCAGCTTGACGAGAGTTCTGCCGAAACCCTACGCAAATACCAGTCGGGCAGGGAGGAGGTCAACTACCTCGTCGCACTGGAGCGGTTCAAAGACGCCTTCATCCTCGGCGCAAGAATGATAATGGAGGTACTGTCCGATGAGACACGGCACGATGAAACATGACCACAAAAAGCAACAAATAGACAGCAAAATCCCCGGAATCCTTATGGAATCCGGGGATTTCAATATGACTAATGCAATTTAAACGCATGATTTCCAGAGCCAAAGGCACTGTTAAACCCACCTTCTTGAGAAAATTGAAGGATTAGGTGGGCGGTACATGTAATGATTTCTCTGTATTTGCTCAATTCCGCTTGGGAAAATCCGCAAACATCTTCCCACTTATACGCCGGAAGCCAACAAACCGCGCTGTGAAACCCGTCTTTTTCATCAGGCTTTTCAATATACACCTTCACGCTTTTGTTTTCGAGCATCTCTGAGTGGACTATTTCCGTCCCGTCATTCAACGTGAGAAAAGGATACATCATAGAAAAACCCCCGCAAAAATGGAGAAAGACCTGCGAAAAATCAATTTCGCAGGTCTTTGGTACGCCCGATGTGATTCGAACGCACGACCTTCAGAGTCGGAGTTATATGGCCAAAACGAAAAGCCCTTGAAAAGTGCGGGTTTTCAAAGATTTGAGCGGATTTGAAAAACCTTTTGAAAACCTCCAAACCCGTTGCGGCGCAAGGGGAGAGGGGCGTTTTTGAAAATAGTAGTCAAATAGTAGTCAGAGAGGGAATTTCAAAAGAGAATAGTCATATAATCCTGCCGTCCGTCCAGAACGCGGGTGACCTCAATGTGGTCATCCTCCACGACGCGGTAAAAGATAAGCTGCTTCGAGACGATGAGAAATCTGAGATCCGTGTCAACCGGGTATTTTCCGTTGAGCGGCGCGCCCATGTATGGGTTGTCCGCAAGGAGCATAGCGGCATCGTATATGGACGATGCCAGCTTCCGGGCGGCGGGCTTATTTTTCAGCACATCCCCAATGTAGGCACAGGCGGCGTTTATGTCGTCAATGGCCGTTTTCTTAAAAAATACGCTCATTCCTCAAGCCCTAGAAGGCGCTTTGCCTCGCTCGCGTCGTATATTTCCTGACACTTGTCTCCGGCGTCCAGCTCACGCATGAGGCGGGTGAGAGCACGGGCCTTCACGATCTCGGCGTTTTGCTCCGTGACAGGGAACGGGAAGCCCCCGGCATTCAAGGACTGCTGAAAAAACACATTCACCGCGTCCGTCAGCGTAAGACCGTTTTTTGCGTAGACCTGTTCGAGACGTGTGCGGACATCCGGGTTTATACGGATGCGAAACGTATCTGTTTTCGGGGCGGATACCAGGTTATCCATGACAGCACCTCCTTATATCGCTAATATAGCACAGAGGGGGCAAAAAGTCAATGGCTGTAGCCACGCTGTTGCTACATGATATTCACGGTGATTTACTTTTTCAACCATCCGGCATAGGGATTTTTTCTGGGGTTTAGTTCTTCAATATTATACTCTGTGCGGGCCTGAAGATTTAGCGCCCGTTCCAGCTCGTCCGCTGAATGACGGTGGCCGTGTTTTTCTAAAGCGCCATAATGATCGTGCCCGTGGGAATGGGTGATCGTATGGGTATGCGTGCTTCCGTCATGGGTGTGCGTAAGGATATGCTGATGGAGGTGCACATGGTGCCTGACCAGGGTATCCGCCGCCACAAGGGCGGCGCCGACAACCATGACCGTCAGGGCGGCTAGATACATCCACGTCAGGCGCTCCCGCAGGAAAACGAAGGAGAGAAATACGCCGATGAAGGGCGCCACCGCGTAGTAGGCGCTGGTTTTGGCCGCGCCCAGGGTGTTTTGCGCCCGGACATACAGAAAGATACTGAGTCCGTAGGCCACAAAGCCCAAGAGCAGGGCCAGGGCGATATAGCGAAGCTCCGGCACGGGTTCGCCTTTGAAAACGGCTATTAAAAGAGAGCCGAGGCCGAGGAAGATGCCCTTGAGAATGACGATCTCATAGGTGCTCTTTGAGGAGATCATCCTTGTGCAGTTGTTCTCAAAGCCCCAGCAGACCGTGGCCAGCAGGACAAAGAGGGAGCCGGTGGAAAAGCGCAGGCTGTCGGTTCCCTCAAAGGAGAGCAGGATGCTGGAGAGCGTGATGAGACCGATGGCGGCCCAGAGCCTGCGGGACGCAGCCTCTTTGAAGAACGCAAGGGCGATGACCGTGGTAGCCACGATCTCGAAATTGCCTAAGAGGGAGGCGTTAGAGTAATGGGATCCCCGCCAGGCCGCTGCCCGCCGGGGAGAGGCGGATCGAAATCCGCGACTGAGCTTGGAAAGGGAACCCATCCGGGCTGTCGCCCGGATGGGAGAGGACGATGCGAGCCAGCGCCTGAGCCCGAATACTTGGAGGGCGAGGCAAAGCGGCTCGTGTGAGGACGTGGGTCCCACGTGAACAAGAAGGAGCTTTGAAAACGGCACATTGACAGCGTAAAACGCCGCGGCAAGAAGGGCATAAAGAATGGCTTTTGTTTTTCTCATAAGTCACATTTGTTTTTCGATATTCCCAAACAAAACCCAAATAGGATCTTGACGGGCAATCATGATACGGGCAACGGATACGGTGCTGTTTTCCGCGTTGTAAATCGCGGTGAATTTGCTACATGCGAGGATGCGCAGGTCCGATGGGTGGCCGGTCAGGGCCTCCACCGAGGGGCCTGCCGGGGTATGGCGCTCCAGAAGGCGGAGGTTTTCAGTGATGCTCCCCACGATGCGCTGGGCGGCGGAGGGGTTGCCCAGCTCCCCTGAGATATACCGGCGAATTTCGGCCAAATCCCGCACAGCCTCCGGGGTGAGGCGGACCTTATTCATGGGCAATCCCCAGCCGGGCCTCCGCTTCATCCAGGCTGACCCAGCCCTCGGCTTCGGCGGACTGCCAGCCCTTTTCGGCCTCGGTCAGCATCTGCTTCATGGCCTTGGCCTTAATGTACTCGGCGTTCTCCGGCGAGAGCAGGAAGGGGAGACCCCCAGTGTTCAGCAACTGCCGGAGGAACACGTTGACGGCGTCGGTGAGCGTCAGGCCATAGGCGGCAAAGAGCTCCTCGGCCTCCTTTTTTACCTCCTGGTTTATCCGCATTTGAAAGGTGGCGCTCTTCGCCCCAGATGTTTGGGATGCGTGTTCCATAATATCAACTCCTCGGATATAGTATATCCTATATAAGTGAAAGTGTCAATACAATGTCACTACGACAGGAACATAACAGATAAATATTATTTCAAATATAGTTATACTTTTTCCTTTTCCCTACCAAAAACGCCGCGCTCAGGGCCATGGCCATGAACTCGGCCACGACGATGGAGATCCAGACGCCGTCGATCTTCCACAAAAGGGGCAGGAGCAGGACGGCGGCGACCTGGAAGACCATGGTGCGCAGGAAGGAGATGACGGCCGACGTCACGCCGTCGCCCAACGCCGTGAAGAAGCCGGAACCGTAGATGGCATAGCCCATGAAGAGGAAGGACACGGCAAACCACCGAAAACCGGAGACGGTGAGGTCCATCAGCGCCCTGTCATAGCCCACAAAGAGCAGGGAGAGGGGGACAGCCAGCAGCTCCCCGGCGAGGACCATTGAGACGGAGAACGCGCCGATGAGAATAACGCTCCGGCGGAGAAGTCCTTTCAATTCCTCAAAATTTTGCGCCCCGTAGTGAAAGCCCACCACCGGCGCGGTGCCGATGGAATAGCCGATGAAGGCGGCGGAGAAGATCATGCTCACGTACATCATCACCCCGTAAGCCGCCACGCCGTCCTCCCCGGCGTATTTCATGAGTTGGACGTTGTAGAGCATACCTACGAGGCTCATGGAGATGTTGCTCATAAACTCCGAGGAGCCGTTGACCGTGGCGCGGAGGATGGCTTTGCCGTCAAAAGAGGTCCTGCCCAGCCGAAGGAGGCTGGAATTTTTGCGAAAGAAGTAGAGAAGCGGCACGCCGCCGCCCACCACCTGGCTCATGCCGGTGGCCGCCGCCGCGCCGATGAGCTTGTATTCCCGCGGCAGGAGCCCCACCAACAGTGCATCCAGCACCATGTTGGTGACGCCGGAGGAGACGGTCACCGCCAGGCCCAGCTGGGGCTTTTCGGCGGTGACGAAGAAGCTCTGGAAGAGAAATTGCAGAACCTGAAAGGGGAGGGCCAGGAGGATGACACGGGCATATACAACGCTGTTCTCCAGAAGCTCCCCCTCGGCCCCCAAAAAGCGGGCGATGGGCCGGCTGAAAGCGATGCCCAGCGCCGCGAACAGAACGCCCAGGGCCAAAGTCACGTAGACAAAGAGGGAGAAAAGCCGGTTGGCCCGGTCAAAATCCCCCTCCCCGAAGGATTTTGACACGATGGCCGTGCCGCCGGCGCCGAACATGAAGCCCACGGTGGAGAGGATCATCAAAAAGGGCATGATGAAATTGACCGCCGTGAAGGGCGCCTTGCCGGCGAAGTTGGACACAAAAAACCCGTCCACCACGCCGTAGACGGAGGTGAAGATCATCATGACAATGGACGGCAGGGTGAACCGGAGGAGCCGCCCGTAGGTGAAGTGGTCGGAGAGCTTGATCCTGGTCATAGATCTTTCACCTGCTCCCGGAAGGAAGTGAGGTACTTTTGCGTCAGGCGGATGTGCTCGTCGATCTCCCGGTCCTCCCAAGTGCCCAGGGCCCGAAGCTCGGCCTGACAGAGCCGCTCAACGGTTCGCTCCACCAGCTCCCGTCCGGCGTCGGTGAGGCATACCGCCTTACTGCGCCCCTCCCGCCGCTCCAGATAGACGACACCCTCCGCCTCTAACTTCCGCAGGGCGGAGTTCACCGTCTGGCGGCTGATGCCGGACTCCTTATAGATGAGGCTCAAAAGACACCCGTCCCCGTTGTCGTGGATGGCGTACAAAATTCGCGTGGCACAATCCGCCAGCCCCAGCTTCACCGACGCTTGATGGTAGAGCGCGTCCAGCTCCGCCGTCAGGTAGTTGAGGGTGTGGATGCGCTTTGTGATCTCGCTTGATCGCATAAAAATTCCCCTTGACTATGTATGAAATCGTACAAGAGTATAGTACGGGATCATGCGTAAGTCAAGGGGGAATTTTTGCTGCGAACAAGAAAATGATCTCATTGCCAGGACACCTGGATCTTCCGCTGATGGACGGCGCAGTCGCGCAGATAGAGGTTGATGAGCGTCTGGTAGGGGATTCCCTCGCTCTCCGCCAGAGACTTGAAGTAATCAACAGTGGCGCTGTCGATATTCATGGTGACCTGCTTTTTCAGCCGTCCGGCATAAGGATTTCTTCTGGGGTTTAGTTCTTCAATGTTATATTCATCTCTCATAAGCTCACCTCATTTTCGTTTAAGATATGCTCTCTGCTCATTTTTCGTTGCTCTCCTGGCGGAGATAATGCGAATGACATTGTCATCGCCGCGATAGCAATGGCTCACAATACAAATTTGCGCTGTCTTGATCTCGCCGATAATGAGGAATCTGTCCTCCTCATCAGAGTGATCCGGGTCGTCAAACAAAAGCGCGTACTCGTCGTAAAAAACCTCCTCCGCCGTCTCGAAAGATAAGCCATGCTTCTTTTTGTTGATTTCATTCTTTTCGGGATCCCATTCAAATCTTATTGTGTCCATAATTATATTATACAGATTAAATAATGATTGTCAATATCGATTGTTGTAAAGTTAGTCAGGGGCCGTTGAGAAAAACAGTTATACGTCCTCCGCATCCTGATTCTTGGAAAGAGAAACCTTGCCAAACAAGATGCGGATATAGTCCTGACGGGCGTTGACGACTCGTGCGACGGAGACAACGCTGCCCTCCGCGCGATAGATTGCGATGTACTTGCCGCATACGAGAATGCGCAGATCTGTTGGGTGGCCGGTCAGCGCCTCCACCGAGGGGCCTGCCAGGGTGTGGCGCTCCAGGAGACGGAGATTTTCGGTGATGCTCCCCACGATGCGCTGGGCGGCGGAAGGGTTGCCGAGTTCCGCGGAAATGTACCGGCGAATCTCGGCCAAATCACGAACCGCCTCCGGGGTGAGGCGGACCTTATTCATGGACGATTCCCAGCCGGGCCTCCGCTTCATCCAGGCTGACCCAGCCCTCGGCTTCGGCGGACTGCCAGCCCTTCTCAACCTCGGAGAGCAGCTGCTTCATAGCCTTGGCCTTCATGTACTCGGCGTTCTCCGGCGAGAGCAGGAAGGGGAGACCCCCAGTGTTCAGCGACTGCCGGAGGAACACGTTGACGGCGTCGGTGAGCGTCAGGCCGTAGGCGGCAAAGAGCTCCTCGGCCTCCTTTTTGACCTCCGGATTGATCCGCATCTGAAAGGTGGCGCTCTTCGCCCCGGACGCTTGGGAGGAACGTTCCATGGTATCAACTCCTTCAGATACAGTATACCCAATACAGATCGAAATGTCAATACGTTGTCACTACGAATTGAAAAGACGAAAAGCTCCACCTTGGCATATGTATGGGATCGTTCGGATCCAAACATACGATGGGGGACTCTTATTCTTCTTCGGGCTTGGTGGGAAGAGCGTCAGGGTTTAGAGTGGCTATGAGCTTGTTGAAATTTTTTGAGAAATACTTGCCCTTGAGATACGCCGGAAGGGAGAAGCCGCAAAGGAGAAGGACAGGCCAGTAAGGCATATCTGAGAGAATGAGGACTTGAAAGGTTATGCAGACCGCCTCAAGTATAAGCAATGAGGGCAGATACCTCACAGTGAATAAAATTGCGTTTTTCAATAAAACGCGGCGAGGATTCTCAAAGCGCATCTGGAGCGCAAATACCCAGTCGCAAAATAGGATCAGCACGGCTGCAATCGCTCCAAGAACAATGTAAATCCATGTGACCGGTTCGCCGCCCCATGCGCCCAAACGGTTCATCAGTATAAGATAACCTACAAATCCTCCATATACAAGGGCGACAAGCCAGATTGGCGTTACGGCACGAAAGTTGTCCTTGAAGCCCTTCCAAAAATCCCGCCAGGGTTGGGTAAACGTACCGTCAGCCATGCGTACAGTTGAGAAATAGAGCGCTGATGTTGCGGCGCCGGCGGTAATGACAGGCAGGCAAAAGAGAATGTAGAGGAAATTAAGAATCACCATATCGGCAATCCAGCTTAATGTCCGTCCAAGAAAATTGTTGGGATTTAATATATTCCACATTTCCAGCGCTCCTTCTATTCACGGGCGATCTCAAAGGCTGCCACACTGCAGGCAGGCAGGGTGGCGGTAAAGCGCTTGTCCTCCACCTTGATGCCGGTCATGGTCACGGGCTTCACGGCGTCGGGTTTGTCGAAGGTGTTGTGCGCGGCGGGTTTGCCTGTGAGAAGTGTGCCCGTGACAGCGGACTTGGCCCCGATAACGTCGGACAGCACCTCCAGGGGCGCATCATGGGTGTCGCTGAGGTTCACGGCGGTGAGCAGGAGCTTCCCGTCCGCGCCTTCGCTGGCGGAGACGTGAATATCAGGAACTGACCAATCCCCGCAGGAAATAAGCGTTGTCTCGGCGTAAGTCTCCACTTGCCTGGCCCCTTGATGTCCTTGGTACATATCAAAGACGTGATAGGTGGGCGTAAGGAGCATTTTTGCCCCCTCGGTCAGCACCATGGCTTGAAGGACGTTCACTGTCTGGGCAATGTTAGCCATTACCACGGTATCGCAATGATTATTAAAGATATTCAGATTCAGTGCCGCCACCAGAGCGTCTCGCATGGTATTCTGCTGGTAGAGGAAGCCCGGATTCGTCCCAGGCTCCACGTCGTACCAGGTACCCCACTCGTCCACAACCAGACCCAGGCGGCGGTCTTCTGGTTCAGAGCTGCGGAGTATTCTTCCGTGTTCGGTGATCAGCTCCTTCATGCGAAGAGTCTTGAAAAGAGTAGAATAGTACTGCTCTTTTGTGAAGCCGGTAGCGGCACCCTTCTGCTTCCAACTGTCGTTTGGCAATGTGTAGTAGTGAAGAGAAACAGCATCAATCGTCTTACCGGCGATTTCGGATACCTTACGTGTCCATTCATAATCATCGACATTTGCGCCGGAGGCAATTTTATATATCATATGATCCCAGTCATATATGCGAAGATAAGTGGAATATTGCATACAAAGATCCGCGTACCGCTCGGGCCGCATGTTGCCGCCGCAGCCCCAGGCCTCGTTGCCGATGCCCCAGTACTTCACGTTGAAGGGCTCCTCCCGCCCGTTGGCCCGCCGCAGGTCGGCCATGGGGGACACGCCCGGCATGTTGCAGTACTCCACCCAGTCGGAAAACTCCTGGACGGTGCCGCTGCCCACGTTGCCGGAGAAATACGCCTCACACCCCAGCTGCCGGCACAGCTCCATGAACTCATGGGTGCCGAAGCGGTTGTCCTCGGTGACGCCGCCCCAGTTGGTGTTGACGATGGTCTTGCGCTCCGATACCGGCCCCACGCCGTCACGCCAGTGGTAGGTGTCGGCAAAGCACCCGCCGGGCCAGCGGAGGACGGGGATATTCAGCTTTTTCAGGGCGTTCACCACGTCCCGCCGGAGGCCGTTTTCGTTGGGGATGGGGCTGTCCGGCCCCACCCACAGGCCCTCGTAGATGCACCGGCCCAGGTGCTCGGCAAAATGTCCGTAGATATTGCGGTTGATGGTCCCGGCGGAACGGTTAGGATTTAAGATGATTCGCATAAATAAATCTCCTTCATAAAATTACAGAGGGAAGAATTCCGTTATTTCCTTGCGTGAACGAAGGTATCTCACAATCATACAGGAAAGCAAAATAAGGAAGTGATTCTGCTCATCAAAGGGCTTGTGGCCTAATACCTCCTCGATTTTGTTCAACTTATTGGATACTGTATTGCGGTGCATATAGAGGGCCCGGGCGGTAAGAGTCGGATTTTGCGCGTTTGTCAGATAAGCCTCAAGGACATCCAACAATGTATTTTTGTTCTCCAAGTCGTAATAGTACAACCGAATTACATCCGGATGCGCTAAATATACGAGATTATCCGTGTTGTGTATCTCTTTAAATTTCTGAGCGGCCAATCGAATGAGATAATATGGATTGTATTGGCAGTAGCTATATATCCGTTTTACATAAGGATCCACTTTCAGCGTTTTTCCCAATTTGATCGAAGCGGACGCGGTGAGATACATGGTGCGGTAGCGTTCTGGCAGCTGACAAGCATAGCTGATACCGGCGCACAGAGAGTAGCGCTCTAATAAACGTGAAAACTCCGAATAGGAGATATCCAGTTCCACAGAGGTATCTTTTTCCTGAGAAAATAAGATGATCCACTCTTTGTTGTAACGGAACAAATTAGTTTCCGGGAAAAAGCCGTGTAGGGCTGACTGTATCTCTTGTATTTGGAGGGGATCAAGGCCCTGTGTATCGGAGGTAACAACAATACAGGCAACATGTGTATGCATAAGATAGGGAAATTGATGCAGCGAGAGCATTACTTGCTCTCTGTCTTCCATAGCGCCATCCATGACGGAATGCCAGAAATCCGTGTATAGTACGGATTGGTCAGCATCTGAGAAGACGGATTTTCTCATGAGCAGACTTGTCAATTTGTGAAGTGTGGTTTTAACTGAAGCGTTCAGAATAAAAATATTGCATTCACGGTTTTCAGGCAGAACAGGCAGAAATGTTTCTCCGTTGGTGCAGACAAGGTATGTACACTGAGAATGGACAAGCTCATTTTCACAAAGCATCCGCCATTCAGAGAGGGTTCCCGCAAACACGATACCCGGCACCGGCGCGTTTGGGGGAGGAGACATGAAACGGATGCCATCTTCTGGACGGCAATTTGATATCGGAATATCCGCGCGCATGATGATATCTTTAAGGCAATTTACAAGATTATCAATTTTCATGGGCAGCCTCCCCTTTTCCAAGCTTTTTCGTTATTATAATCCATAACATGGAGAATTACAAGGAAATACTGTGCGGTGTGTGCAATATGAACAAGAATTGTGCGTGACATACAAGCTTTTGTGTTAAAAGCAAATAATGTTTGCCAATGAATTTTTTCGGAAATATAATGAACTCACAGGTATAACGCAACGCTGGGAGGAGGGACAGGTAGAGCCGTAATAAGAAGAAGTTCGATCCCTGGGGAGGGATGTAAAAAGAATACTACTGAAAATAGGGAGGAAAGATGGATCTGATGAGAAAGAATAAAACATCAAAAGCTCCACGTGGACAGACGCTTCTCAAAAATGTCAGCAAAAACCGTACACTGATTTGGATGCTTGTGATACCCGTGATCATGTGCTTCGTATTTTGCTACATACCCATGCCAGGCGTGATCATCGCCTTCAAAAAGTACGAGTACATGAAGGGCATTTTCGGGAGCGAGTGGAACGGCTTTGACAACTTCAGGTATCTGATCATGTCCAAGAAGCTGTGGTCCCTGACCCGGAACACGCTTCTCTATAACATCGTATTCATTGCCACAGGAACGGTCTTTCAGGTGGGACTTGCGGTCATACTCAACGAGATGCTTCATGTGAAATTCAAGAAGATCTCACAATCATTTATGTTCCTGCCGCACTTCATCTCCTGGGTCGTTGTCGCCACCATTATGCTGAACATCTTCGGCGACCACGGCGTGCTGAACCAGATCCTGAGCAAGCTGGGCCTTGAGAGCGTCAGCATTTACGCCTACGAAAACGCCAGCAAATGGCCCATCGTCATGGTACTCCTGAAGCTGTGGAAGGGAGCGGGCTACGGAAGCGTTGTCTATCTGGCGGCTATTGTTGGCATCAGCCCGGAAATCAACGAGGCGGCAAAAATAGACGGCGCCAACATTTGGCAGAGGATCTGGTATATCACGCTTCCCAGTCTGAAGCCCACCATCATCATTATGACGCTCCTCTCCGTGGGCGGTATCTTCCGCGGCGACTTCGGAATGTTCTATCAGCTGGTAAAGGGACAGCATCTCATGGAGAGCTCGGATGTGCTGGACACCTACATCTACCGTACAATGATGTCCACCTCCAATATGGGCTGGTCCGCGGCAGCGGGTCTTTACCAGTCGGTTCTCTGCTTTGTCACGATCAACCTGGTCAACTACATCGTGAAGAAGGTTGACCCCGACTACGCGCTTTATTAATGGAAGGGAGGACGAAGAATGCTTGGAAAGAATAAGCCGGAGCGTATCAAAATCAGAAACACCTGGGATATGCGGCTTTTCAACATCATCGGATATTCCCTTGTAGCCGTTTTTGCGCTGGCGTGCGTGATCCCGTTTATACTTGTACTTACCGGTTCGTTTACAAACGAGAAATGGATCCTTACTAATGGTTACAGCCTGATCCTCACGCCGAAGAACTTCTCTCTGGAGGGTTACGCTACCATCTTCAAGTCCCCGGAGAAGATCCTGAACGCCTACGCGGTCACAACCTTCGTTACGGTAGTGGGAACTGTCCTGTCCATACTCCTGGTTACCATGACAGGATACGTGCTCTCACGCCCCAGCTTCCCCTGGAGGAACGGGGTGTCCTTCTACTTCTTCTTCACAACGCTTTTCAGCGGCGGACTTGTCCCTTACTACCTGCTTTGTACCCAGTACCTCCATTTCAAAAACCATATCTACGCCCTTATCATTCCGGGAATTTTCTCAGTTTGGAACATGATCATAGCAAAAAGCTTCATGAAGGGGATCCCCAACGAGCTTGTGGAATCAGCAAAAATAGACGGAGCGGGGGATCTGAGGATCTATTTCCAGATCATGATGCCTCTCTGCAAGCCCATGATCGCAACGCTCGCCCTGTTCACAGCCCTTGGTTACTGGAACGACTGGTATAACTGCATGCTGTTCATCAGCGACGACACCAAGTATAACCTCCAGTATACTCTTCAGAACATGCTCAGGAGCGCCGAGTTCATCACTAAGATCGCCCAGGAGCAAGGGAGGACAGTGGCATCCGTGCCATCGGAGAGCATGAAGCTGGCAATGACGGTGGTTGCCATAGGGCCAATCATAGCGCTCTATCCGTTCCTGCAAAAATTCTTTGTCAAGGGTATCACTATCGGTTCGGTGAAAGGCTGATCTTAAAAGTCAGCTTATCATAAAAGAAAAATCAAGGAGGAAAATATGAAGAAGTCATTTTGGAAAAAGCTGGCGGCTTTGACACTGGCGCTTATCATGGTCATGAGCCTTGCCGCCTGCGGAAACAGCGGAAAGCAGAACGACACTGGCGGCGGCATCGACGCGGGTGAGGACAACCCCGGCGGCAACAACGGCATCTCCGAGGACAGCCCGTACAGGGACAAGGGCTTTGATCTTTCCAAGCGCGAGACGGTTGTGATGTACGCCATCGGCGAGAAGCCCACCGATATGGACAAGGTCATGGAAATCGTAAACAAGCAGTACATGGAGCCTTGGATCAACACCACTTTGGACGTTAAGTTCCTGAGCTGGGGCGAGATGGGCGACAAGTACTCCCTGCTCCTTACTCCCGAAGGCGACCAGGTAGATTTGATGTATACTTCTTCCTGGTGCAACTACTCCTCCGAGGTCGCCAACGGCGGCTTCAAGGAGCTGACTCCTGAATTCCTGCAGAAGTACATGCCCTACAGCTATCCCATCCAGGCGCCCATCAGCTGGGAGCAGGTCTCCGTGGCGGGCAAAATTTACACCATCCCTAAGAACAACGCCACCTTCAACACCTACAACGTGTTTGTTGTCCGAACCGATCTTCTTGACAAGTACGGCGATTTTGAGATCAACAGCTGGGATTCCATGAAGAAGGCGCTCATCACCCTGGCGGAGAACGAGCGGGCCAACGGCATCTACGCCAACGGCCAGCGCGGCACCGCGGAGTTTGCCGACCACCTGTGGTGGCAGAATGTCGGCGCGGAACCTCTTGCATCCGGCTACGCTTTCATGTATTATACTCACGGGAGCGAGGACCTGCCCGATTGGGACAAGGACGTGTTTTATAAGTTCATCTGTGACGACACCCTGCAGCTCTACAAGGAGATGGCGGAGATGGCCAAAGCCGGTGTGTGGTCTCCTGACCGCATTAACGACACCACCGACGCTGTGGACAACTTCAAGAGCGGCAAGGTCGCCAGCCTCATTTGGAATGCCTCCGCTCCCACCGCCGGTCAGGACATGGAGAACGCCGGCGTCGGTACATACGATGTATTTGACGTAACTCCCGACGCCAAGGCTCAGCGCGGCAGCTACGCCGACGACACCGTTGCCATCACCGCCAAGAGCAAGCTTCCTGAACGTGCCGCCCTTGTCATGGACGTACTCAAGGGCTTTGATGAGGTCAATAACCTTGTTGTCGGCGGTATCGAGGGTACCCACTATATCATGACCGAGGACGGCTACAGGCAGGACGGTCCCGATGCCGCCAACTATAACTGGGGCGTCTGGGCTTGGGGCATTACCGGAAAGAACAGCCCCTCCTCCTACAATCCCGACCCGCGCCAGAACAAGTTTGCCGAGATTTGCGAGCCCAAGGAGTACGCCCCCCTTGCGTCTACCTTTACGTTTGACAAGACCAAAGTGGAGGCCGAGCTTGCCGTCATCGACGGAATCGTGGGTGAGTATGAGCAGAGCTTCAACCTGGGCCTTTTCGGCGATGACACGGAGATGAAATACAACGAGATGGTACAGCGCCTGAAGGACGCCGGTATCGACGCCATTATGGAGGAGTGCCGCAGCCAGTACGAGGCATTCTGCGAGAGCCATAAGAAATAAGTTAAACGCTGTAACCTAATACATTTTAAGCGGCCGCGGGCAGCCGACAATTTGTCGGCTGCCCGCTTTTCATACTAATATCTATTTAAAAGGAGACACCGAGCGGCGAGAATTTTTCGTGTCAGGCAAGGAAGACGCCGCAGGAAATACTGTATGTATTTCCAAGGCGGCTGACGCAGCATGGCGCGAAAGAGACCGACGCGAATGTCTTATTTTAATTAGATATTAGTATCACTAACCAAAGGAGTGAACAGAAGCGATGAGGACAGATACTGACTTCAATTCAGGGTGGCTTTTTGCCTTGGACCGTGAGGGGAATTGCGCGGGGATCGGATTTGACGACAGCTCCTGGCGGCCAGTGACACTGCCGCACGACTGGAGCGCGGAATATGCCCCGCGTGAGGATGCTCCCACCGGGGGCGGCGGAGGGTTTGCCACGGCGGGGATCGGGTGGTACAGAAAACACTTCGCCCTCACAGATATCAGGACAGAGGAGCGCGCCAGTCTCCGATTTGACGGCGTTTATATGGACGCCGCGGTCTACTGCAACGGCAAAAAAGTGGGCTGGCACGGCTGCGGATACAGCTCCTTCATGGTTGACCTGACAGATTCGCTTGCTGTTGGAGATAATGTTGTGGCGGTGCGAGTGGATAATTCCCATCAACCCAACAGCCGATGGTACAGCGGATCCGGTATCTACCGAAGGGTAACGTTGGTACGGACCGCGCGTATCCATATGGAACCCTGGGGAGTCCGTTGCTGCACAAACGGGATTTATCCTACCCGAAATACCGCTTCTCTGCAGATACGCGCATTACTGAGGAATGACAGCGACAGTCCCGTTCACGCCGGTGTGATCCACAAGCTTCTGGACAGGGATGGACAAAGCGTCTGCACATCAGGAGCATCCCTCTGGTTGGATTCGGGTGATGTATCCGACTGCATGACCAGACCCAGTGTGACCTCGCCGCATCTTTGGACGGTGGAGGATCCTTATCTCTATACCCTGGTCAGCACTGTGGTAGTAGATGGGGAGCCGGTGGATGAAATAACAAGCCGTGTTGGTATACGAACGGCTGCTTTCGACTGCGACAAGGGTTTTCTCCTTAACGGTCAGCAAGTCAAAATAAAAGGTATGTGCCTCCACCACGACTGTGGCATCACAGGCGCGGCGGGCTATATGGAAATATGGCGCAGGAGGCTTTCTCTTTTGCGCGACATGGGCTGTAACGGAATTCGATGCGCCCACAATCCGCCCGATCCTCTGTTCTTAGACCTTTGTGATGAGATGGGTTTCCTTGTAATGGATGAGTTTTTTGATGAATGGATGCTCACAAAAAACAAAACGGACAACTATTACTCCCAAGGGTTTGCCTATGGTTCAAGCAGGTATTTTGAAAAACACGCCGGAGAGGAGCTTACCAATATGCTCCGCCGGGATTTTAACCACCCCAGCGTTATATTGTGGAGTATCGGCAATGAGATCCCGGAGCAGTCGTCCCTGGACGGAGTGAAGATCCTGAAGTTCCTTCAGGACATATGTCATCATGAAGATCCCTCCCGTATGGTTACCTCCGCCTGTGATAACATTGCTGCCGTGGAGGACATCAAAACGCTCCGGGAGTTTGAAAACGCCTTAGACGTGGTTGGCTACAACTATGTTGGCCGCTGGCGGGAGAGAGCGGAAAGCTTCTATGATGAGGATAGGCATATGTTTCCCAATCGTCGGATGATTGGCTCGGAAAACCCCTCGGTTGGAGGAAGAAGGGGAGACTATTCCGGGAGCGGCTTTTTCGGACATTACGCCGACGCAACGCTTCAGCATGAGGCCCTGTGGCGTTACACAGTGAGCCGTGATTTCGTTGCGGGAGATTATCTGTGGACGGGCATCGACTACCTGGGAGAAACGAGATGGCCTTCCTGCGGCGCGCCCTGTGGCCCCATTGATACTGCCGGATTTCCGAAGGATTCATATTACTATTTCAAATCCATTTGGAACAGGGACGAGGTCACCTTGCACCTTCTTCCCCATTGGAATTGGCTGGGACAGGAGGGACAGTTCAAGCAGGTAGTGTGTTATACAAATTGTGAAAAGGTAAGCTTATATTTAAATGATCAGTTAATTGGCACCAAGGGATTTGAGTGTCCACGGGTTGGGGCCGAAAATGCATGGTATGAAGGCTTTAGAAAATTTCGGACAACCAATGACCTTCATCTTGTTTGGGATGTACCCTATGAACCGGGGACTCTCCGAGCGGAGGGCTACCGTAACGGAAAGGTCGTTTTAATTGCGGAAGTCAAAACTACCGGTGAGGCGACCGCTGTTGAGGCGGTGGCGGACAGAGGCAAGGTACACGCCGGGGAGTTGGTGCACATTGACATCAGCTTTACTGATGAACAGGGAAGGCAGGTGCCGGATGCTGAGCCAACGGTGTTTTGCAAAATACAGGGACCGGCAAGACTCGTAGGAATGGACAGCGGGGATCTTACTGATCTGAGCCTATACTCATTGCCTCAAAGAAAGGCCCTGTCCGGGCGGCTTCTGGCGCTCATCGAGGCTGTTGGCAGAGGAAAGGTGACCGTAACATTCAGCGCCGATAAACTGAATGAGAAAAGTATAGACTTATTTGTTGAATGAGGTTAAAATATGATTATTCGCAAGCTGAGTCAACAGATCATATGTGACTATGGTGTTGCCGAGGTGGACACAAGGCAGGGAAGATTACGAGGCGTTTTATCCGATGATACCTTTATCTTTCGGGGCGTTCCTTACGCGAAAGCGAGGCGCTTCCGTATGCCTGAGCCGCCGGATCCCTGGAGCGGCGTTCGAGAGGCAATCGTTTACGGCTATGTATGCCCGGAGCTGACGACACCCATTCCACACGACCAATATACTGTGCCTCATTATTTTTATCCGCAGAATGAGAATTGTCATTATCTGAATATTTGGACCGGGAGCCTTGACCCGAAGGCAAAGAAGCCGGTGATGGTGTGGCTGCACGGCGGCGGGTTCGCCACCGGGTCGGGCGTGGAGCATTTCGCCTACGATGGGGAAAATCTATGCCGGTACGGCAACGTGGTGGCGGTTACCCTGAATCACAGGCTTAATGTTTTGGGGCATCTTGACCTTTCGGCTTATGAGCCCGAATTCGTTAATTCCGGCAACGTAGGGCTTGCTGATATTGTGGCGGCGCTTATTTGGATACATGAGAATATCTCCGCCTTTGGCGGAGACCCGGATAATGTTACTATTTTTGGACAATCCGGAGGCGGAGGAAAGGTGGCCGCCCTGATGCAGATGCCGTCTGCTGACGGCCTTTTTCACCGTGCTATTATCCAGAGCGGCGTTACGAGAAAATTTGGAGAGACAACGCCGGAGCAATCCCATGCCTTTGCCGAACGGCTTTTGCGGCAGCTGGGTATCGGCAAAGAAGGGATCGATAAGCTGACATCCATGCCGTATTATCGCCTTGCCGAAACGGTGCGCGAGATGAATAATGGCGCTTGGGCAAACTTTGGACCAGTTAATGACGGAACATATTATAAGGGAAGTATATTTTATAATCCAATTCGTGAGCACGCGAAAAAGATCCCAGTTATTGTAGGGAGCGTCTTCGGAGAGTTTTCCCATAATTTCAATTATACCTTGGATGACGGCAGAAAGAACAGCTGGGGCGACGAAAAGCGCAAAGGACTTGTTATGGAAAAGTTAGGGAATGCCGGAACAAGGGCAATCTCCGCTTTTGCAAAGGCATACCCCGAAAAAAACATAGCGGATATTCTCTTCATGGATACCATGTTTCGCTCCGGCGCGTTGGAATACGCCCACCTTCGCGCTCTATGGGGCTGTGCAGCCACTTATAACTACATATTCAACCTGGAATTTCCGCTGTATGGAGGTACGCTTGCGTGGCATAACGCGGAGATCCCCTATGTATTCCATAATGCCGATTTTATCGAACCGGCCTATATTCCGGGGGTCACTGAATCACTTCAGGATGCGATGTGCTCGGCATGGACGAGCTTTGCACAAAACGGGGTACCATCCGCGCAGGGTATTCCTGCGTGGGAGCCGTATACGGCCATGCGACCCTCAACGATGGTTTTTGACAGAATAATAAGGCAAATGCACGGAGACGACCGGGAGCTTTTGCGTATCCTTGCCGGCGTCAAAATCGAACTTAAACCGTATGAAAGAGAAAGAAATCCGGGCTTTCTGAGCGGCCCGCAAGGGGAATAAAGGAGGTCAACATAATGAGTGTGGCGACTTGCCGGGAGAAAACATTTCAAACCGTTAAGCGCGAGCATATTATTCGCTACATTGATAAAAGGGGCAGAGAGATCGCCCTGTACGGAGAGATTAATATCCCCGCGAAAGAGGTCAAGAACCCGGCTGTGATCCTGAGTCACGGCTTCAATGGCCATTACAGCGATTTTCCTGCGGAGTGTAAACGGTTTTCCGAAAACGGGTATGTCTGCTATACCTTTGACTTCTGCGGCGCGCAATCAAATGGGAAAAGTGTCGGGAGGACGGCCAGCGAATACACTCCTTTTACTATGGTAGAGGATTTGAAAGCAGTGATTGCGAATATAAGAAGTCTGGAATGTGTTGACGGGCAGATTTTCCTTTTTGGGGGCAGCCAGGGCGGTTTTGTCAGCGGACTTACTGCCGCTGAAGATGATGTAAAAGACAATATTGCGGCTGTAGCCATGTATTTTCCGGCGTTTAATATTCCGGACGACTGGCGTGGAGCTCCCGCACGGGAGACGGCGCTGATGGGATATTCCATAGGCGCAGATTACATCGGCTCCGTGCAATCTCTCAATCCATTTGAGGTGATTTCAGGGTACAGAGGTGATGTATGTATTATCTACGGTGATAAAGATACTTTAGTGAAAAGAGGTTATATTGATAACGTCGTCCGGGCTTATGGAGAGGATCAAGCGGAGCTTACCGTTATCCCCGGCGCGGGCCACGGCTTCACAGGTGAGGCGGTGAATATCGCCGCTGCCACGGTTCTTGACTTTCTTGAGGCGCATACTGAAAAAGTGCAGAAATGAGGGGAGAAAATGCATGATCTAAATATTCTCCTTGAAAAAATATACGAAAAGACCCTCAAAGCGGCGGAGCGGAACCTGCACAAGATCCCCTATACAGCTGACGGGAACGGGAATTTTGACGACATGACGAATATCAACGTCTGCTGGTGGACCAACGGCTTTTGGGCGGGGATGCTATGGCAGCTCTACGGATATCGGGAAAACGGGCTTTTGCGGGAGGGCGCGGAGGAGATCGAGGCAAAGCTGGATCGGAACCTGCTGGACGCCGGGGGGATGGACCACGACAGCGGGTTTAAGTGGCTTCTCACATCGGGAGCCAGCTTGACGCTGACGGGAAGCCGCGCCTCCCGCAACCGGCTTTTGCTGGCGGCGGACAATCTGGCGGGGCGGTTCAACCTCATGGGTAAGTATATCCGGGCCTGGAACGACAGCGGGGACGGGAGGAACGCGGGCCTTGCCATCATCGACTGTATGATGAATCTGCCGCTGCTCTACAGGGCGTCGGAGCTGACGAACGATCCCCGTTACCGCTTTATCGCCGAGGCCCACGCCCACACCGCCATGGAGCGCTTCGTCCGCCCCGATGGCTCCTGCGAGCACATCGTCGTCTTCGACCCGGAGACGGGGACGGTCGTGGACAAGCCGGGCGGGCAGGGGATGGGCCCCGGCTCTGCCTGGACGCGGGGACAGGCCTGGGGAATCTACGGCTTCACCCTGAGCTGGCGGCACACGGGAAATATGGACTATCTGGACACCGCCGGGAAAATCGCGGACTTCTTTATCGCCCACATCCCGGCAAGCGGCCTCATCCCCGTGGACTTCATGCAGGACACCGGGTGCCCCTGGGAGGACGGCATCGCCGCCGCCTGCGCCGCCTGCGGGCTTTTGGAGCTGGGGCGGGCCACGGGGGAGGAGCGGTATTCTATGGCGGCGGAGCGGCTGTTGACGGCGCTTTGGGAAAAGCGCTGTGACCTGGACCCCGCGCGGGACAACCTCCTGACCCACTGCTCCGTGGCCTACCATGACGCGCGGCACAATTTCCCCATCGTCTACGGCGACTACTTTTTTACCGAGGCGCTTTTGAAGCTGGCGGGGAGGGAGACGTTTTTATGGTGAGGCGGGATTGGCTTGATCTCATGCTGAAGATCGCGAACCCGGTGCTCACAAATTTAGAGGCCGGGACGCTCTGGCAAAATCTCCCGGTGGAGAAGCCGGACCGCGCCCCCTACGCGCATTTGGAGGCGTTCGGGCGGACGCTCACGGGCCTTGCGCCCTGGCTGGAGCTGGAGGGCCTTGACCGGGAGGAGCGGGAGCTGCAGGAAAAGACCCGCAAAACCGTTTTGACGTGCCTCGATCACGCCACAGACCCCGGCTCCCCGGACAGGATGAACTTCTCCGAGGGGTATGGGCAGGCGCTGGTGGACGCGGCGTTTCTGGCCCACGGGCTTTTACGCGCGACCAAGTCAATTATGGACAAATTGGATGACCGGGTGCGGGGAAACCTTGTAGGCTGTCTCAAGTCCACGCGGGTATTCGTGCCCTTCCCCTCCAACTGGCTCCTCTTCTCCGCTATCATTGAGGCGGCGCTCTTTGCCCTTGGGGAGAAGTGGGAGACGGGGCCGGTGGACAGGGCGGTCAACGCTATGGAACGGTGGTATGTGGGAGACGGGATGTACTCCGATGGGGAGCGGTTCCACTTTGACTACTACAACAGCTTCGTTATCCACCCTATGTACGTGGACGTCCTTTGGACGCTTGCGCCGGTGATGCCGAGATACCGGGAGCTTCTTCCCAAGGCGCTTTCACGGGAGGCCCGGTACGCGGCCATTTTGGAGCAGATGATTGCCCCGGAGGGGACGTACCCCATCACGGGCAGGTCTATTACATACCGCTTCGGGGCCTTCCACGCTCTTTCCCACGCCGCTCTCATCGAAAACTTACCCCCGGAGCTGGTGCCCAATCAGGTGCGCTGCGCCCTTTCGGCGGCGTTGGAGCGGACGGCGAGGGGAAACCTGTTCGACGGAAACGGCTTTTTGAAGGTGGGCATTGTGGGCGCTCAGCCGGGACTGGGGGAGGGGTATATCTGCGTGGGGAGCGCGTACCTGTGCGAAGCGGTCTACCTCCCTCTGGGCCTGTCCCCGGAGCACCCCTTCTGGAGCGGCCCGGAGACGGATTGGACAAGCAAAAAAGTGTGGTCCGGGGCTGATTTGCCCTGCGACCACGCCTTGGACTAACTATAGACGAATTGGAGGCGGCCTATGTTAAGGATGGTCAAAGTGAAAAACGGACTTCTCCGTGGTCTTGTGGGGCGGGACCCGCGGGTGGCGGTGTTCCGGGGCGTGCCCTACGCAAAGCCTCCCGTGGGGGAGCTTCGCTGGAGAGCGCCGGAGCCCATGGAGGACTGGGAGGGCGTGCGGACGTGCTATGACTACGGCGATATGCCCATGATGCGCGTCCATCCGGGGTATGGGGAGGACTTTTACACGAAGGAGCTCCACCCGGTGGCGGCCAGCTACGGCATGAGCGAGGACTGCCTTTACCTCAACGTCTTCACCCCCGCCGTCACCGGGGAGGAGCAACTGCCGGTGCTGTGCTGGATCCACGGCGGCGGCTTGCAGGACGGGTACAGCTACGAGATCGAGTTTGACCCGGAGCGGCTGGCGCGGCGAGGAATCGTGGTGGTGATGATCGGCTACCGCCTGGGGCTTTTCGGCTTTCTGGCCCACCCGGAGATCACCCGCGAGACGCCGGAGGGAGTGCCGGTGTCCAACTTTGGCTTTCAGGATCAGTCCATGGCGCTCCACTGGGCCTACGAGAACATCGCCGCCTTCGGCGGGGACCCGGAGAGGATCACCGTCGCCGGACAGAGCGCCGGGGCGGGGAGCGTCCAGGCGCAGCTTTTGAGTCCCGTGAATCAGGGTATCATCAAGGGAGCCATCTGTCAGTCCGGGGTGTCCTTCGCCTTTGGGGACGAGGAGCGGCCTTTCGGCGGCGTGATGCCCCTGAAGGACGCGGAGGCTTACGGGGAGCGGTTTTTCAAGGAGATCGGCGTCAAAAATCTCGCTGAGGCCCGGAGCATGGACGCTTCCGAACTCATGCGCCGCCTCTTTGCCATCTCGCCGGGGTGGGAGTGGAGCTTTGGACAGTGCGTGGACGGGCGTTTCGTTCTGGAAAACCCCTGGGAGGCGTACTACAATGACCGAGTTCCCAACGTCCCCATGCTGGTGGGGTACTGTGAGGGCGAGACAAAGGGCTTTATGACCTTCATGCCGGAGTGTACCCGCGGCTTCTGCGAGCTGCGCTCTGGGCGGGGCCAAAAGGTTTACCAGTACGTTTTTGACCACGATATCCCCGGCGACGACGCGGGGAGCTTCCATGGCTCGGACCTCTGGTTCATGTTCGACTCCCTGGGCAACTCCTGGCGGCCCTTCGAGGGGCGGCATTATGACCTGGCGCGAAAAGTTGCCTCCTACTGGCTCAACTTCGTCAAAACCGGCGACCCTAACGGGGCAGACTACAACAGCGTTACCCTCCCCGTCTGGCGTCCCTACACCCCAGAGGCCCCGGCGCTCATCCGCTTTGCCAGCGAGCCTGTCCCTGAGACTCTCCCAGAGTATCCGGCGTTGCAAAGCAGAATCTTAGTGGGGAAAGTGAGATTTACAGAATAATAGTTTTTCATTACTCCTGCGACTACCGCAGGAGTAGTTCTATATCCGAGTGCTTCCCAGCTCCTCCGTTATGCGCCCCATGTGCTTTTCCAAATCGTAAAATGCCATGATCCCGCCTGCCACAGTTTTTTCTCATTTACTTTTTAATAGTCAAGCACCCACCTACGAGTTGGCTTTTGCCAGCCTTCAAAGATGGGTGCTTATATTCATCAATCTAATTGCTAAATCGCTAATGAAACGTAACCGTCAACCCACCCCGCATCTTTTCTTCACCCAAACACTGTGAAACAATGTACAGGGGGAACCAGCGACTCTA
>CANRMY010000041.1 GCA_947631845.1 uncultured Oscillospiraceae bacterium
GTATTCGCCCTCAGGCGCACGGTTCGCTCCTCCTTTCCCCATCGGGCGACAGCCCGATGGGGGCCCCGCATTGTCTCTGCGTTTAACCCGCTTAGCCGCTTACAGCTCTATCAATGAGGCGTGATGTCCTATTTCAACCGCGCTGGTGCGCTGAAATCGTGTGGTTTCCGTAGGGGCCGATGACCACATCGGCCCACACGCCGCACCTCCGACTTCCCTTTTTTACGGGCCGGACACTGGCCGGCCCGTGTATCGAATTCCTGAACATCCTCCTTTAGACGCCGTAGGGGCCGCCTCTCCAGGCGGCCCATGGTACTGCCGAATTCCCACCGCACCTCTTTTTAAAAAGGTTGCGGCTTCGCCGCTTATATAAATTGTGGGCCGATGTAGTCATCGACCCCTACAGATACGTTGGACGTTTTACGCCGGGAAGTCGATACACGGGCCGGCCAGGTGTCCGGCCCGTACGGGTGCGTTTATCGTAATGCGCCAGGAATTCGTGGGCCGCCGCCCTCGGCGGCCCATACGGCATTGATTGAAAGTTCACCGGTTATTCGGGACGGATGCGTTTTACGTAATGCTCCGGAAAATTTGCAACCGGGTAACCGTAGGGGCCAGAGACCCGCTCGGCCCACACGCCGCACTATCAAATTCCGTTCCGTACGGGCCGGACACTGGCCGGCCCGCATGCCGTATTCCCGAAAAATTATCGTTAGAAGCCGTACGGGCCGCCGCCCTCGGCGGCCCGTAAATTCAATGGCGGCGGTGCCGCAACCTTTTTGGGGCGTCGGCGCGTAGGGTAATTCGATGGTGCGTCGGGCCGGCCGGTGTCCGGCCCGTACGGATTCGTTATACGAAATGCAGCGGCAATTCGTGGGCCGCCGCCCTCGGCGGCCCGTACGGCGTTGTAGGAAAGCTATCGTGCGGGCGCTCCCCGGGGGAGTCCAGATGGGGGCTCGCAAGCCCCCTCTGGTCGTTTTTAAAAGGTGGAGTCCAGGGGAGGGAAAAAACGAAATCCCTCCCCTGGTTTCTTTTCCTCTTTTGTTGCCTTTTCTCCTTTTGGAAATCCAAAAGGAGAAAAGCAAATCTCCGTCCGCCTATAAGGCGGACACCTTATACCCCCTGCCGGGGTGAGGCCCCCGCCGGGGTCAGGCCCCGGCCACACGCGGCAGGGTGGAGCCGCCGTAGGGCATGACGATGACCGTGGCGTCGGGGCCGTATTCCCGGAGCGCCCGGTCCAGCGCCTCCTGGGCCGAGGCCGCCGGCGTCAGGAAGGCGGCCCGGACCTGCTCGTCGGGCAGGTCCGACACCAAGACCACTTTGGCGTTCTCCAGCACCATGGCGATCGCCGCCGCCTTGTGTCCCCCCAGCTCAAAGCGCGTTTTCACCCGCTCGATCATGCTGTGGGCGTCGGGCGCCTCCCGAAGCCACCGGGCAAACACGCCCTCGCCGCAGCCCTCCCGGCAGGAGCCCACTAAGATCACCGTCCCGCCCTTTTTCACGGCGTGCTTGGCGTTGTCCAGGGCCTTCTGGGTCTGATAGAGGTTCAGATCCTTGGGCGCGCCCCCCTGGGAGACCACCACGATATCGGCGCGGGCGTCGATCTTCTTCATGTACAGGGTATCCAGGAACGCGCACCCGGCCCGGTGGGCCTCCGTCACGTCCCCGGCCACGGCCCTGATGATCTCCTTGTGCTCGTCCAGAACCACGTTGAGGATGAAGTCGATGCCCACGATGGCCCCGGCCTCCTCGATGTCCGCCCGGAGGTTGTTGCCCGCGATGTGCCCGGCGCAGCTGGTGTCCTCCACCATCCGGGCGTGGTTGGCCTGGATGGCGGCCCGGGTGGAGACGCCGGGCATGATGGCCTTGGCCCCGCCGGAGTAGCCGGCGAAGTAGTGATACTCAATGTTCCCCAGGCAGATACGCCTGTCGGCCTTTGCCACGGGCGTGAAGATATCCACCGGTGTCCCCCGTCCGGTGACGCCCATATGTACGCAATCGTTGGGATCGGAGTCTATGCACCGGATCTCGTTATAGGCCCGCTCCCCCGCCAGGTGCCGCCGCTCCTCCGGGGTCTGGGCCCGGTGACTGCCCAGGGCAAAGACCAGGGTGACGTCCTCCGGCCTCACGCCCCCGGCGTACAGCTCGTCCAAAAGCGCCGGCATGACCTTCCAGGTAGGCATGGGGCGGGTGATGTCGCTGGTGATAACGGCGATTTTCTCCCCCGGCTTTACGATCTCCCGAAGGCGCGGCGAGCCGGTGGGCGTCTCCAGCGCCCTTTTGACCTCCGCCTCCCCCGTAAGCTCCTTTTTCACATCGTTGGGCGTCAACACCGCCATCAGATTTTTGTCCGGCACCGCGATCCTCTGCGTCCCCGTGCCAAAACCAAGCTCAAGCTCCATGGTTCATTCCTCTCTCTGAAAGATCAGGGACAGCTCCTCGATGTCCCCCGTACCTCTGGTTGTCACGGGGACATAGCCCTCAAAGGACCAGCCGTCCTGGATGTGTTCTCTAATGATATCCTCCACCCCGTCAAAGGAGTATTTCGTCCCTTTGCCAAAGCCGTAGCCGCTCAGCTCCGACCTGACCCTTACAAATTTGACCTTTTTCATGTAATCGACCTCCAAACGACCGCTCCGGTCATGATTGAATTGCCGGTTTAACGGGGCGGCGTTCACCGCACCGTTTTATAAAAATCCAGTGTCCCGAAGCCCCGGCCCAGCTGGGTGAGAAAATACGCCTCGCAGGCCCTGCCCAGCTGGCGCTCCGTCTCCGGCCCCACGCGAAAGGCGTAGAGCCGCTTGGGGTCCGTATACACGATATGCCGCATGGCGTCCAGCGTCCCCGGCCCCAGGGTCAGGCACTCCCCCGCCCCGTCGGGGCGGCAGGCGGCGCAGAAAAGCGTCCCGCCCTCCAGAGAGAGCAGCGGCCCGTCGGGTGTCTCCTTCCCGCAGACGCTGCAGTGGGTCATCAGCGGCTCAAAGCCCGCCAAGCAGCATAGCCGCAGCTCAAAGGCCGCCTTGATGAGCGCGTCGGAGTTGAGCGATTCCGACAGCGCGTAGAGGGCGTTCAGCCCCAGGGACAGCAGCTCCGGATTTGGCGCGTCCTCGTCGGACAGGCTGTCCAGCGCCTCGGCAAAATACGTCCCCAGCGCCAGCTTGGCCACATCCTCCCGCAGGCCCCGGAACTGCTCAATACTCCTGGCTTCCGTCAGGGTGCAGCGGTCCTTATTTTCAAAAAGCGTCATCTCGGACAGAGACAACAGCTGTGTGGCCGCCGCGATCTTGCTCCCCTTGCGCTTGGCGCCCCTGGCCTGAACGGTGAGCTTCCCGCTCTTGGCCGTCAGCACCGTGAGGATGCGGCTGGACTCCTTATATTCCGTCTCTCTCAGGACAAGCCCCGGCGTCGTTATGTACATCCGCGTCCCCGGACGGCCCTTCAGGCCGTCCGAGCTTCCTCTCTCTCGTTTTTCAGCATCCGGGCCGCCAGGTAGAACCGTATATCCCCCGTGGCCCAGAAAAGCCGCCACAATCCGGCAATATCCATATCCGTTCCTCTCTTCTCCCCCGCTCCGAGTTTATTTTTTGCGCTCCGCGTGGGAATATGAGAGGAAATATATAACGGTCACTCCGTATACCCGAAGGTCTTGAGATTCGCCCCGGAATCCCGCCAGTTCTCCTTCACCTTCACCCAGGTGTTCAGGTAGACCTTGGTCTCCAGCAGCTTCTCCATATCGTGCCGGGCCAGCTCCCCCACGGCTTTGAGCATCTCTCCCTGCTTGCCGATGATGATGCCCTTGTGGCTCTCCCGCTCGCAGTAGATGGTGGCGGTGATCTCCGTGACCCCGTCCTCCCGCTCATTATAGGTGGTGATCTCCACCGCCGTGCCGTGGGGCACCTCGGATTGGAGCTTCAAAAGGAGCTTTTCGCGGATGATCTCGGCGCACATCTGCCGGGTGGTCTGGTCGGTGATCATGTCCTCCGGGAACAGCTGCTGATCCTCCTTGGCAAATTTTTCAAGTTCGTCGAACAGCTCCCGGGTCCCCTGTCCCCGGCGGGCGGAGACGGGCACCACGGCGGCCCAGTCGTGGGCCTTGGCGTAGAGGGCGATGACGGGCAGAAGCTCGGGCTTGGCCACTGTGTCGATCTTGTTGATGACGAGGACGGCAGGGGCCCTGGCCGCTTTGATTTTGGCGATCAGGCCCTCCTCCTGCCGGCCGATGTTGGCGCGGGGCTCCACCACCAGGCAGAGGGCGTCCACGTCGTCCTCCACGGACTCCTCCACCACATGCACCATGTAATCCCCCAGCTTGGTGCGGGCCCGGTGAAAGCCGGGGGTGTCGGCAAAGACCAGCTGCGTCTCCCCCCGCTCGGCCACACCGAAGATGCGGTTGCGTGTGGTCTGGGGCTTGGGCGTCACGATGGACACCTTCTCCCCCACCATGGCGTTGACCAGGGTGGATTTGCCCACGTTGGGCCGCCCCACCACGGTGACTAAGGCTGTACGTTTTATCATAGGTGATCCTCAACTTTCTTTGAGCGTTTTAGGTATATTCAATTGTTCCATAATGACCTTTTCCCGGCCCCGCATCTGCGCCTTTTGCGGCCCCTCGTCCAGGTGGTCGTAGCCCAGCAGGTGCAGGGTGGAGTGGACGGCCAGGTAGCTGACCTCGCGCCTGAATCCGTGGCCGTACTCCTCCCCCTGGGCCTCGCACCGGGGGATGTCGATGACCATGTCGCCCAGCAGGATCTCGCCGGTATCGTAGTCCGTCTCACAGCCCTCCGGGTCAAACGCCCCCGGCGTCAGCTCATTCAGGGGGAAGCTCAGCACGTCCGTGGGCGCGTCCACGCCCCGGTGCTCAAGATTTATGGCGTGGATGCCCCCGTCGTCGGTGAGAAGCACGTCCACCCGGCAGGGGGTGGCAATGTTCTCCGCCTTCAGGGCGGCCAGGACGGCCTTTTTCACCAGCGCCGCCGTCTCCGGGCGGCCCAGCCCCGGCCTGTCCCTTGTCACGGTGACGGTGCTCACAGGCCGTACACCTCCGTAAATTTCCGCTCCAGATAGTCGGTGTAGTATTTGGGGTCGAAGGGGCCGCCGAAGGCCCGCTCCATCAGCTCCGCCGGCTTGTAGAGGGAGCCGTATTTCCAGATCTTCTCCTCCAGCCAGCCGCTGATTTTGTCGATCCGGGAGGCGCGGATGGCCTCCTTCACGTCGAAGTCCTCCCCCATCTTATGGAGCAGCTGCGCCCCGTAGGCGCTGCCCAGGGCGTAGGAGGGGAAGTAGCCGATGCCGCCGCCGGACCAGTGGGAGTCCTGCAAAATGCCGTTTTTATCGTCGGGCACGTCCACCCCCAGATATTCCTTGTAGAGGGCGTTCCACATTCCGGGAAGCTCGCCCGTCTTCACGTCCCCCTTGATCATGGCCTTCTCCATCTCGTACCGCACCATGATGTGCAGGGGGTACGTCAGCTCGTCGGCCTCCGTGCGGATGAGGCTGGGCTTCGCCACGTTGGCGGCCCGCCAAAGCTCCTCCTCACTGTGGGCGGCCAGGGCGGGACAGAGCCTGACGATCTCCGGGTAGACAAGGCCCACAAATTCCCTGCTCCGGCCAATGATGTTCTCATAAAACCGGGACTGGCTCTCGTGTACGCCCATGGAGACGCCCCCCTCCAGACAGGTGAAGCAAAACCGGTCGTCGGAGTGCAGATCGTAGAGGGCATGTCCGCCCTCGTGGATCACGGAGTACATGGAGCTCAAAAAGGCGTCCTCGTAGTAGTGGGTGGTGATGCGCACGTCGTACTTGGAAAAGCCCGTGGTGAAGGGGTGCTCCACCTCGCCGATGATGCAGTTGTCCGCCGGCAGGCCCTCCAGGGCCATCAGCTTTTTGGAGAGCTCCCGCTGGGCCGCCGCCGGGAAGGGGGTGGCAAGAAAGCTGTCGTCAATGGGCTCGGCAGCCCTGATCCTCTCCAAAAGGGGCACGATATGGGCCCGGAGCGTGCCGAAAAACGCCTCGCACTTCTCCTGGGTCAGCCCCTCCTCGTACTGGTCCAGGCAGTAGTCGTAGGGATCCATATCCGGCCGCACCAGGCCCGCGAAGCGCTTCTGGGCGTCGATGATCTTCCCCAGATACGGCTCAAAAAGCTTGAAATCGGATTTGTTTTTCGCCTCGCGCCACACGTTGCCGGCCTCGTTCAAAAGCTCGGAATAGGCCACATATTCCTCCACGGGGATGGCCCGGAGCTCCCGCATACGCTTCTCCCGCAGGTCTGTCCGGCGCTTGTCCTCCGGCGAGAGCTCGTCGTAGTGCTCCTTCAGGGCGTCCAGGATCTCCCTGGCCCCGTCGCCGGTGGAGAGCTTGTAGCTGAGCTCCGAGAGCACCCCCATGGTCTTGCCCCGGGGCACCACGGAGCCCTTCGGGGCCACCGTCTCGTCGTCGTAGCTCAGGATCCCCATGGCGTGCCCATAGGCAAATTCCTGCAATTCCAGCTCGTTGAGCTTCTGGATGGCTTCCTGTACGTTCATTGGTAAACTCCTTTTTCCCTATAGATACCGCTCACTTTTTCCTGGGCGGTTTATTCGTATTGTTCCCGCTCTGTCTTGCCCTTTCGTAGCGGTCGTAAGCCTCCACGATCCTCTGCACCAGCACATGCCGCACCACGTCGGCGGCGGTCAGGCGCAGGATGGCGATGTCCTCCACGCCGTCCAGGACGCGCACCGCCTCCCGGAGGCCGGAGACCTTGTCCGCCGGCAGGTCGATCTGCGTCTCGTCGCCGGTGATGACGATCTTGGAGCCGAAGCCCAAGCGCGTCAGGAACATTTTCATCTGCTCCCGGGAGGTGTTCTGGGCCTCGTCCAGAATGATGAAGCTGTCGTCCAGGGTCCGGCCGCGCATGTACGCCAGGGGCGCCACCTCGATGTCCCCCCGCTCCAGATATTTCTGATACGTCTCCGCGCCCAGCATGTCAAAAAGGGCGTCGTAGAGGGGCTTTAAATACGGGTCCACCTTGGACTGGAGATCGCCGGGGAGGAAGCCCAGCCGCTCCCCCGCCTCCACGGCGGGGCGGGTCAGGATGATGCGGTTCACCGTCTTGGCCCGGAAGGCCGCCACGGCGGCGGCCACCGCCAGATACGTCTTGCCGGTGCCGGCGGGGCCGATGCCCAGGGTGACGGTGTTTTTCATGATGGCGTCCACGTATTTCTTCTGGCCCAGGGTCTTGGCCTTGATGGGCTTGCCCTTGGCGGTGACGCAGATCACGTCCCGGGAAAGCTCCCCGATCTTGTCGTCCTGCCCGGCCCGCACCAGGCCCAGCACATAGCGGACGTTCTGCCCGTCGATGTTCTCGCCCTTGGCCGCCAGCTTCATCAGCCCCTCGATGGCCCTCTGGGCGTACAGCACGTTCTCCGCCTCGCCGGCGATCTTCAGCTCCGACTCCCTGTCCGTGACCCGGACGCCCAGCTCCGCCTCGATGAGCCGGAGATTTTCGTCGAAGGAGCCGAAGACGTTGATGACGTTCTCCATGCGGTCGATATTCATGGTCTGCTCTGTCATTGCTCTACCTCTCTTTTGTATGGATACCGCCGGGGCGGCCCCTACGGTTGGGGCTGTCCGTCCTTTTCGGCGGCGATCTCCTCCTGTGTCAGCGCCCGCTCCTGCCCGATCTCCTCCACGCACTCGGCGCGCAGGGTGACGGTAACCAGGCCGTCCTCCTCCCTGGTCTCGAAATCCTGGGAGACCACCCAGCCCTCGCCGATCTGCTCCTCCAGAAGCTGTGTGAGGCGCGCGGACAGCACCCGCTCCGCCTCCTCCGGGCTCAAAGCGTCCCTCCGCGCGGTATACTCCTCGAAGGTGTCCCGCACCAGGGTGACGGGCAGGACCGTCCCGCCGGGGAGCGTCAGCTTTTGATACACGGTTATTTTATCACAATCGGCATACGGATTTCCACCCAAAAAATAAAGATTTATTCTTTTTCCGCCAAAAAGCAGGGAAAATCTTTTGGCCTTCTCCCCGGTGTACGCCTTGCGCCACGTCTCCAGGGGCATTTTCATGGACATCTCGTACCACGTCCTGGCCCAGACACTGCCGCTGGCATGGGTCAGCCGCCCCGTCCCCAGGGGCACCCAGGACGCGATCAGCTCATCCCCCGCGTCCACCGTATCGCCGGGGGCCGCCGTTTTCCACCCCTCCAGGGCCGTGATCTCGGTGACGATACCCGCCTTCCGGGCAAATACCCCCGTGGGAACGTCCGGGTCGTACAGCTCCGGCACGGGCCGCTTCTCCCGGACGATGACCTCCAGGCGGCTGCCGTGGTTGTTGAGGGTGATAAAGCTCAGCTCCGGGATCCGCAGAAGGATCCGGTCGGCCACCCGCTGTTCCGTGATGTTCAGGACGCACTTGCCGATATCCACGCCCTCCCCCTTCAGGGCGGCCAGGATCTTGGAGGACGGCACGGTCTTGTTCCCCGTCACGTCGATCTGCCAGATGAACACCGAGGACAGGCCCGTGAGAAAAACGCACAGGGCCAGCCCCGCCAGCAGGGCGTACCGCCGGCGCAGCCGCCAGAGGAAGAAGGGCGCGCCGCTGCGTTTGACGATCCTCACCGTAAAGGCCCCGGTCTCCTTGGCCACCTGCCGCAGCTTCACATAGGCCGACAGGCTGACGCTCATCTGCGCCGCCCCCTCCGGCGTGCGCGTCAGGTCCCAGAACTCCACATGGTTCCTGGCGCAGATGTTGACGGCCCGCTCGGAGTACCGGCAGTCCAGCTCCACCCGGGCCCAGCCCCGCAGGGCATTCATGATGCTTCCCATACGCGCCCCCTACGAAATCAGCTCCACGCCCGCCACCTTGCCCGTCACCACCAGCTCCAGGTCGCTCATGGCGGAGATCTCCAGCGCCGCGCCCCGGATCTTCACCAGAAGGCCGGGACAGCTGGCCACGATGGTCTCCGGCCCGTATTCCAGCAATCCCCGGTGGTTTTCGATGTGTACGTGATGGGCCCCCGTCACCGTCACCCTGGGCACGCCCAGACCCGCCTCCCCCGGCAGGTCGAAGATCTCCGACACCTTCAAAAGGGCCTTCCCGCCCCTGTCTTTTCGCATACCTTCCGCCTCCACAGCTTGTCTATAGCTGACGGGAATCGAACCCGCGTCGGTTTTCGACGGCTGATTTGCGCCAGTACTTTGTCAAAAGCCTTGACAATACGGAAGTATTCTCTGTGGCTTTTTCCGCGTCCTGACGCAAATCAGCTCGCCGAAAACTGCAAAGCACTCCACGCGGAGCAATTTTCGAGGGATTTTTGCCGCGAAGGAGGAAGCCTTGCTGACGCAAGGCAACGACGACAAGGTAAAAAGCACCGGAAAGGGCCCGCGTGGAGCGACGCGGGTTCGACTCCCGTCAGCTGTCCCTACAGCATATGAAGCTGCTGTCAAGTTTAGCCCATTCGCCACATACTCTTTAGCAAACAAGAAAAAGGGGGTAAAGGGTTGAAAATTCTATCCGTTCGGGGCAGGCTGTACGATCTTCTCACGATTCTGGGGCTTTTGGGGGTGGCGGCGGGCCTTATCGCCCTGCCCGCCCAGATGGTGGAGGCGGCCAGAAGCGGGGTGGAGATGTGCTTCAATGTGCTGATCCCGTCGCTTTTCCCCTTCTTCGTCCTCTCCTCCCTCACCGTGGAGCTGGGGCTGGCCGACCGTCTGGGCCAGCTGGCCTCCCCGCTGATGGAGCCGCTTTTCCACGTGGGCGGCGGGTGCGCCCCGGCGCTGATCTTAGGCTTCATCGGCGGCTACCCGGTGGGGGCCAGGACGGTCATCGAGCTCTACAAGGCCGGAAAATGCTCCAGGCTGGAGGCGGAGCGGATGCTGGCCTTCTGCAACAACTCCGGCCCCGCCTTTATCTTCGGCGTGGTGGGCGCGGGCATCTTCTCCAGCTCCGCCGTGGGCCTTCTTCTGTATCTGACGCACCTTCTGGCCTCCCTGCTGGTGGGCCTCCTCTTCCGGGGCCACGGCGGCGCGGGCGGGATCACAAAGCCCCGGCGCGGGGAGACCACCCGCGCGCCCTTTCCAGCCGCCTTCGTCCGGGCCGTCAGCTCCTCCTTCCAGTCCTGCCTTGGCATCTGCGGCTTTGTGATCTTCTTCACGGTGCTTTTAAAGCTGCTGTTCCTCTCCGGCTTCATGGACGCGGTGTCCCGGGCCCTGGGTACCGTTCTGGGGGCTGTGGGCCTTAACGGGGACTGGGGGCCCATGCTGATCTCCGGTCTTCTGGAGCTGACCAGCGGCGTGTGGAGCCTGCGGGAGGTGTCCGGCTCCCTGGGCGCGTCCATCGCCATGGCGGCCTTCATGCTGGGCTGGGCGGGCCTGTCCGTCCACTGCCAGGTGCTGTCCTTTTTGAACGAGGCGGGCCTGTCCGCCAGGACCTATCTTCTGGGAAAGCTCCTGCACGGGCTTCTCTCCGCGTGTCTGGCGGGGATCTTCGCCTCCCTGCTCTCCGCCAACACGCCCCTGGGCGCGTTCCTGGCCGCCCAGGTGGGGGACCTGGCGGAGCTGGATTTTTCCTCCGCTCTGCGGGGCTCCGTCCTGCTCTCCGCCGGGGTGCTGGCCGGATTTCTCATAGTTTCCGCGGTTTCTTTAAAAAGCAGTGGAAAAAAACGATAGCATCGTGTATAATGGAGAAAAACACAAGGGAGGGCTGGACCATGCTCTTTCGCCGTCACATCGAGCCCTGCTGCGCCTACTGCGCCCGGGGCACCAATATCAGCGACACCGAGACGATCTGCTATAAAAAGGGCGTCGTCTCCGCCTCCGGCCAGTGCCGGAGCTTCCGGTACGACCCGCTGAAGCGGGAGCCCCCCGCGCCGGCGGCTCTGGACAGCTCGAAATATTCCCAGGAGGACTTTTCCCTTGACTGAATCGGAAATTATCCCCCTTCTGCGGGGAACGCCGGCGGATCTGCGGGTACGCGTGGTAGAGACGTGCGACTCCACCAACTCCGCCCTCAAGCGGGACGCCGCCTCCCTGCCCGCTAACAGCGTGCTCATCGCCCTGACCCAGACGGGCGGGCGGGGCCGGCTGGGCCGGAGCTTCTACTCCCCGCCCGGTCACGGCCTCTATATGAGCCTCCTTCTGCGGCCGGCGCTCTCCATAGACGACGTCACCCTGCTGACCCCCGCCGCCGCCGTGGCGGTGTGCCGGGCCATCGAGGGCCTCTTCGGCGTGGAAGCTAAAATCAAATGGGTCAACGACGTGTACGTCCGGGGGAAAAAGGTCTGCGGCATTTTGACCGAGGCGGTCTTTGCCCCCGGGGGCGATCTCTCCCATGTGGTGCTGGGCCTGGGCGTCAATCTCACGCCGCCCCCCGGCGGCTTTCCGGCGGAGATCAGCCAAATCGCCGGCGCGGTGCTGACGGAGGACCGCCCCGGCGCCCTGCCGGCCCTGGCCGCCTCCGTGCTCTCGGAGTTTTACAGTCTCTATCAAACCCTGCCGGGGTACGATCTCCGGGCGGAGTACGCCCCCCGGCTTCTCTATGTAGGCCGGGACGTGCTGGTTCTGCGGGGCGGGGAGACCCGGCGGGCCCGCGTCCTGGGCGCGGACGACAGGTGCCGGCTTCTGGTGCGGTATGAAAACGGCGGGTCGGACGCCCTCTCCGGCGGGGAGATCACCCTGCGCCCCCTGGGAGGCGAACTATGAGACTGCGGCCCCACCACGCCCTGTGCATCCAGAAATTCACCGGCCACGGGTATGACGACAGGTTTACGGAACACATGACGGCAATCTGTGAAACGCTCCGAAATTCCCCGGAAACGAAAGTTAACATAATATCCAGCTGTGATGAGCTTTGCGCGGTCTGCCCCCATAATCTCGCCGGAAAATGCGCAACGCTGGAAAAGGTGGAGGCTATGGACGCGCAGGTTGCAAAGGCCCTGGGCGTCCGCCCCGGCGGCGCGCTCCCCTGGGAGGCGCTGGCCTCACAGGCGCGGAAAAACATATTTGAAACGGATGAATTTATAAAAATCTGCGGCGCCTGCCAGTGGTATGACCTTTGCCGGACTACAAAAATTTGACATGAAAGAATCCCCCTTCTTTGCGGAAAAATAAAGCCGAATTTGACAAAGGAGGGCCTTTCTATGACAGAATTCGCCAAAGGCATCGCCATCGGCATGATCGCCGGCGGGACGGTGGGGGCCATCGTGGCCATGCCTAAGAAAAAAGCCAGCGCCGCCGGAAAATTCCTGAAAACAGCGGGAAACATCATCGAGAATATCTCGGAAACGTTAGGCTTATAAGCCCCGGGCCGAAAATCGGCCCGTACATAAATTCTGTCCTCAAAACCTTTTCAAAACCGTATAACCCCTCAAAAAAAAATAAAATAGTTGGGAGTGTGGTCACATGAGCAAGCACAATTGGCAGTCCCGTGTCTTTGGACAGTCCACGGATCTGAATTTCACCTCCACCCTGCTGCTGCCCGCCTACGCCGGGAAGATCGGCCTCCACGAGGCGCGGGTCAACGGCGACGGCTCCGTCACGCTGGAGAGCCGGGGCGGCAAGATCACCGGTGGGCACGACGGGCTTCTCTACTACTATGTGGAGCTGGACCCCCGGCGGGAGAGCTTTATCCTGACGGCGGACGTGTTCGTGGAGAACTACGGCCGGGAGGGCACCAACGACACCCCCCAGCAGTGCGGCTTCGGCCTGATGGCCCGGGACACCGTGGGGCCTGCCCGGCGGGAGCCCTACGATCCCTCCTTCCAGGAGATCCCCGCCCCCTCCAACATGGTCTATCTGGGCCTGTTCGCCGGGAACCGGGACGAAAACGTTCTGCGCGTCACCCGCCGCCGGGGCGTCTACGATCCGGGCGAGCTGGTGGGCGTGACGCTGGACCACCTGGACCTGCCCTTTGAGACAAAGATCGTCACCGGCGGCAAGGGCGTCCGCATGGTCCTGGGCCGGGACGAAAAGGGCTTCTTCGCGGCGGCGGAAACGGCAAGCGGCAGCATGTCCGAGCCCTGGTACGTGCCCGACTGCCCGCCCAACCTGCTGGAGCAGCAGGATCCCGCGCATATGTACATAGGCTTTTTCGCCTCCCGTAACGCCCAGGTGCGGTTTGAGAATATCGACCTCCGGGTGACGGACTACACCGCCCCCGACCCGGCCCCGGCGCTGTGGGTGCCGGTCAACGACAACGTGAAGCCCACGCTGTATCTGCGTTCCGGCGCCGTCGCCGCGTGCCCGGACTACGCCCTCACCCTCCAGGGGAACGAGGACGGAGAGGTTGACATAACAACGAACGGCGTACCCGTGGGAACAGTGAGCCTGGCCGATGAAAAGCCCGCCGCCCTGGCGGTATCCCTGACGCCGGGGGAAAATGTGTTCGACTGCCTCTACCGTTTCGGGGAGGCGGCCCTTCGGGAGACCTTTACGGTCAGCCTCAACGGGGACGCCGGCTCCGCCGGCGCGCTCTACGCCGCCCCCGACGGCGAGGAGGACGGCGCGGGCACGCGGGAGCGCCCCCTCTCCCTTTCCGCCGCTTTGCGGCGTGTGGAGCAGGGCGGCACGGTGTACCTGCTGGGCGGCGACTACGCCCAGGCGCTGGCCGTCACGCCGGAGCTGTCCGGCGGGCTGGACAGGCCCAAGACCATCTGTCCCGCCCCCGGGGAAAAGCCGCGTATTCTGGGCGGGCTTGCGCTGAGCGCCTGCTTCTGGCACGTCCGGGATCTGGAATTTACAAAGACCAGGAATCTCATCACCGGGAGCTTCAATCTGGTGGAAAACTGCGTTTTCCACGACTGCGACGAGACGGGTCTGATGATCGGCCGGGGCCATCCGGCGGGGTTCAACTTCGCCTGGCCCAGCCACAACACGGTGCGCGGGTGCGAGAGCTTCGGCAACATCGACCCCAAGCACATGAACGCCGACGGCTTCGCCGCCAAGGTGGGCGTGGGGCCGGGGAACGTGTTCGAGACCTGTGTCTCCCACGACAACGTGGACGACGGCTACGACCTCTACAACAAGGTGGAGAACGGCAAGAACTCCCCTGTAGTCCTCCGGGGGTGCGTGGCCTACCGCAACGGCATCTGGACCGATCCCGCCGACCGGTCGCGCGTCATTCTGGGCGGAGGCGGCGGCAACGGCTTCAAGGTGGGCGGCGAGGGCCTGCCCGTGGGGCATGTGCTGGAGCACTGCGTGGCCTTCCGGAACCTGATGGCCGGCTTCTCCGACAACTTCAACCCCGGCGCGCTCCGGGTCACCGGCTGTGTCTCCGTGGACAATGAACAGCAAAATTTCATCTTCCGGGACAATCCCCTGACCGCCCCCGCCGGGGTGTACCGGGACAATATCTCCATCCGTACCGCCCCCTCCGACTGGCCCGACGCCATCACCGGCGACGTGGATGAAAGCAACCGGCTGTGGAGAGGCTAACTTCTGTTTCTGGGCGAATTATATCATATTATTAAGTATTTGTCAAGTATTATTTTTAATTATTCAGAAGTTGTATGAATTAGGCCTCACCCCGGCGGGGGGCTTTCCGCCCTTATAAGGGCGGAGGAAATCAGCTTTTTCTCTTTTCCCAAAATGGAAAAGAGAAAAAGCTTGCAAAAAGAGAAAAGATTTATTTTTGGGCCTGGCAAATATCTTGGCCTGCCGCTCCGTTACGACGGTCCGGCTGCCGCGGTGGTGGTCGATACCCATGGTCCCATTCATATCCGCGCGGTAGCGTCGTCGCATAGTCTCTGCGTTTAACCCGCTTAGCCGCTCACCGCTCTATCAACAGAGCTTTCGTTCCTCTTTCGGGCCGCGCTGGTGCAGTGGGTAACGTGTGGTGTTCGAAAAAAACGTTTCTGTTTCCGTACGGGCCGGACACCCGGCCGGCTCGTGTATCGACTTCCTGAATATCTTTCGTTCACCGCCGTACGGGCCGCCGCCCTCGGCGGCCCACAATCAAATATGCGGCGGAGCCGCAACCTTTTTGGGGTGGATGTTGTGGAAATTTGATAATCGGGCCGGCCAGGTGTCCGGCCCGTACGAAAGGAATTCGACGGTGCGGCGTGTGGGCCGAGCGGGTCTCTGGCCCCTACAGAAACCGCACGTTACCCGCCGCACCAGCGTGGGTAAAAGAGGAACGAAAGCTCTGTTGATAGAGCGGTGAGCGGCTAAGCGGGTTAGGCGCAGAGGCCATTCGTAATAAGGGCGCGCGGATATGAATGGGACGGGGTTACGATTCCCGCCCCATTGCTTTTTTCTCCTCTTTGTTACTTTCTCCTCTTTTGTCAACACAAAAGAGGAGAAAGTAAGTTACCCCCGCCTTTATAAGGGCGGAATCCATATAACCCCCCGTCCGGGGTGAGGGAACATTTGACAATTGACAGGAACTGTGCTACAATGGACAAGCTATTGATAAACAGATCTATGAGGTGATGATATGGGCTCCTGCGGCGGGTGCGGGGACATTATTCTGACGGGCAAGGCGCTGGAGCTGTTGGGGCTTTTGGGCGAGTACGCCTTTCTCCCTCTGGGGGAGCGGGACGGGAAGCCGGTGTACCTCTCCGAGTCCGGCGAGACGTTCTCCAACGCGGTGACGGCCCTGAAGCTCTACGGCCTTGTGACCCTGGACTATGACCTGCCGCTGGCGGGGTTTGATTATAAGGATTATGTCAACTGCTCCCGGCTGGGGAGCATGGCCCTCACCGCCCGGGGGCAGGCGGCCCTGGAGGCGCTGGACACCCAGGGGGTAGAATCATGAACGAGGCGCTGTCCCGCACGGCTATGCTCATAGGCCGGGAGGGCCTTTCGCGGCTGCGCCGGAGCAGGGTGGCGGTCTTTGGCCTGGGGGGCGTGGGCGGCTACGTCTGCGAGGCCCTGGCCCGGTCGGGCATCGGCGCGCTGGACCTGGTGGACAAGGACACCGTCAGCGTCAGCAACTTGAACCGCCAGCTCTACGCCCTGCGCTCCACCGTGGGGATGAACAAGGTGGACGCGGCGGCGGCGCGGATCCGGGACATCGACCCGGAGATCCGCCTGACCCTGTGGCCCCTTTTCTACGGGCCGGATACGGCGGACAGGTTTGATTTTTCGCTCTACGACTACATCGTGGACGCCATCGACACGGTGACCGGGAAGCTGATGCTGGCGGTCCGGGCCCGGGAGGCGGGCGTCCCCATCATCAGCGCCATGGGCGCGGGCAACAAGCTGGATCCCACGGCCTTCCGGGTGTCGGATATCTTTCAGACCCAGGGCGACTCCCTGGCGCGGATCATGCGTAAGGAGCTGAGACGCCGGGGCATCGACCGGCTGAAGGTGGTCTGGTCGGAGGAGCCGGCCCTTGTCCCCTCCCCGGAGGCGCGGGAGGCCGCGGCGGCGGAGAATCCGGGCCGCCGGGACACGCCGGGCAGCTGCGCCTTCGTCCCCGGCGTCGCGGGCCTGATCCTGGCGGGCGAGGTCATCCGGGATCTGGCGGGACTCGGCTGAAAATTGGTAAATTTTTTTGTCGAAGCGGGAACATTTCGCAGATATGGTATGTCATAAGGGTGCGCGGCCACAAATCGCGCAAATCCATGAAAGGAACATACCGACATGAAAAAGAGTACCGCTCTGCTTTTAGCCCTGCTCCTGGCGCTGTCCGTCGCCGCCTGCGCCCCCAAAAATGACGGCCCCGACGCCACGGATTCCACCGACGCTGCCGACACCGCGGAGGATACCTCCGAGGACACCTCCGCGCCGGATACCGAGAAGGATACGACCGAGGATACCGCGCCGGACACCTCCGAAGATACCGCCGCGCCCGACACCGGGGAGGACACGACCGAGGATACCGCCAAGGATACGACTAAAGATACCACGCCCCCGGATACCACAAAGGACACCACCAAAGATACCACTAAGGACACTACCAAAGATACCACATCCCCTGACACCGCCAAGGATACCACACCCCCGGATACGACGGCCCCCGACACCACGGAGGACACCACCGGTGACACCGCCGGAGGCGGCACGCCCGGCTTTGGCGGCCCCGGCTTCCAGATCGGCCCCGGCGGCATCGTGACGCCCGGTCAGGGCGGCGGCGACACCACGGAGGAGATCCCCGTCGCCGACCCCGGCGACCTGCTGGACCAGCTGGACGCCCTGTGCGCGGACATCGTGGAGGGCTCCTACTGCGCCGCTCCCCGGTCCTCCGCTGATTTCAGCAACTATTTCGGCGGTAAGGTCCAGTACACCGAGGGGATGCGCGTGGCTATGAACCACCTGCAGATGGCTCCTCCCGCCCACATCGTGATGCTTATCGAGGTTCCCGCTGGCGAGGACGCCAAGGCTTACGCCAAGAATCTCAACGACAACGCCAATCCCCGCTGGATGGTGTGCGCCACCGCCAATTCCGTCCAGTACGCCGTCAAGGGGAATATGGTGCTCTTCGTCATGTCCAATGAGGAGACCGCCAACGCCATTATCGCCGCGTTCAACGGCTGATGATAGGAATACTTATTGAAGGAGAAATGAAAATGAAAAAGGTAATCGCGCTGATCCTGGCCCTGATGATGGTCCTGGCCCTGGCCGCCTGCGGCGGCGACAACAACCAGGCGGACAAGGACGCCGCCTCCAACCTCACCGACGAGCAGCTTGTGGAGAAGCTCCAGGGGATCGTTGACGGCAAGACCGGCGAGCTGCCGGTGGAGACCACCTCCTTCGCCGCCCTGAAGGAGAGCGGCTTTGAGACCGACGGCCTCTTTAAGAACTGGTTCAACAACATGGACGTGCCCGCCGGCGCCAAGATCGCCGTCAACCAGCCCCTGATGGGCCAGGCCCACGTGGTCCTGCTGATCCAGCCCGGCGAGGGCCAGAGCGCGGACGACCTGAAGGCCGAGCTTGACAAGAACGCCAACCCCAACTGGATGATCTGCATGACCGCCGACTCCGTGGCCTCCGCCGTGAAGGACGGCCTGGTGCTCTTCGTCATGACCTCCAGCGATCTGAGTCTGGATGCCCAGACCTTTGTGGACGCCTTCAACGCCTAAACCATTCCTGAATCGCCAAGGGGCGGGTTCCAAGACCCGCCCTTTTCGATAACTACGATTCTTAAATAGGGAGAGACGCCTATGCTGTTTTCGGGAGCAACCTTCCTCTACGCCTTCCTGCCGGTGGTGCTGCTGCTCTACGCCCTCGCGCCGGGGGTCAAGGCGAAAAACTACGTCCTGCTCATCGCCTCCCTGGTCTTTTACTTCTTCGGGGAGCCGGTGTATGTGCTGCTGCTCATCTTCTCCTCTATCTCCGACTGGCTCCACAGCATCTACATCGAGAAGCACCGGGGGGAGAAAAAGGCCAAGCTCGCCCTCATCTCCTCCATCGTCATCAACCTGGGGATGCTGGGCTTTTTCAAGTACACCGACTTCCTCATCGGGACGGTGAATTCCCTTCTGGGCACCTCCATCCCCAAGACGGGCGTGCCCCTGCCCATCGGCATCAGCTTCTTCACCTTCCAGACCATGAGCTACACCATCGACGTGTACCGGGGCCGCGCCCACGCGCAGAAGGACTTGGGCACCATGGCCACCTTCGTGTGCCTGTTCCCCCAGCTTATCGCCGGCCCCATCGTGCGGTACGTGGACGTGGCGGCGGAGCTGGAGGACAGGAAGCACACCTTAGAGGGCGTTGCCCTGGGCATCCGGCGCTTCGCCTTCGGCATGGGCAAGAAGGTGCTCATCGCCAACGTGATGGGGGAGCTGACCCAGATCTTCCGGGACTCCGGCGACAAGTCGGTGCTGTTCTACTGGCTCTACGCCGTGGCCTACGCCTTGCAGATCTACTTTGACTTCTCCGGCTATTCGGATATGGCCATCGGCCTGGGGGCCATGTTCGGCTTCAAGTTCCCGGAGAACTTCAACTACCCCTACATCTCCAAATCCATCACCGAGTTCTGGCGGCGCTGGCATATGACCCTGGGCGGCTGGTTCCGGGACTATGTGTACATCCCCCTGGGCGGCAACCGCACCACCAAGCTCAAGTGGCTTCGGAACATCGCCATCGTCTGGATCCTCACCGGCGCGTGGCACGGGGCGGAGTGGAATTTCGTCCTCTGGGGCGTGATGTTCGGCGTATTGCTGATCATCGAGAAGCTGTGGCTGGGGAAGGTGCTGGAGAAGCTTCCCGCCTTTGTGAACCACATCTACGTCCTCTTCATCGTTGTTCTGAGCTTCGTGGTGTTCAACGCCGCGGGCCTCAAGGGCGTGGTCTCCGACCTGGGCGGCCTCTTCGGCGCGGGCGGGATCCCGCTTGTAAGCTCCGAGGCCGTCTACTACCTGCGCAGCTACGCCGTGGCCATCGCGGCGGCCATCATCGGCGCCACGCCCATCCCCAAGCTTCTCTACAACAAGCTGACGGAGGCGCCCAAGGTGGTGCTGGAGCCGCTGGCCACGGGGGTCTTGCTGATCCTCAGCACCGCGCTCATCATCAACGGATCCTTCAACCCGTTTTTGTATTTCCGGTTTTAAGGAGGGACGGACATGAAAAAAGCGAAATATATCCTCACCCTCGCCGTGTTCGTCTGCCTCATCTTTGGCCTGGCGGTCTGGCAGATCCTGCTGCCTGACCGGGACAAGAGCTATACCGAGCGGCGCGAGCTGGCCCAGGCCCCGGAGATCAGCGCCAAGGCGCTCTTCAACCGGGAGTTCTCCGACGACCTGGAGTCCTATTTCCTGGATCAGTTTCCCCTGCGGGAGGGCTTCCGCCAGATCAACGCGATCTACCGCTTCTACGGGATGCGGCAGCTGGACTCCAACGGCATCTTTCTGAAGGACGGCACCATCTTCAAGACCGAGACGGTCACCAACGAGGACCAGATCCGCTACGGCGCGTCCCTCTACAACGCGGCCATCCAGGCGTGGCTTGGCGATTGCAACGTCTACTACACCGTGGTGCCCGACAAGACGTACTTCGTCCAAGATCAGGGCTATCCCCATCTTGACTATGACAGGCTCTATGCTATAATGGAGAGCGAGGTCCAGGGCGCCGCGTTCGTGGACATCCGGGACACCCTGTCCCTGGACAAATACTACCGCACGGACACCCACTGGAAACAGCCGGATCTCTTCGACACCGTCCAAAAGCTGGGCGAAGCCATGGGCGTGGGCGAATTCCTCACCCCCGAGGCCGAGTACACAGCCCACACCCTCTCCCCCTTCTACGGGGTCTATCTGGGGCAGGCGGCGGTGCCCATGGCCACGGAGGGCCTTACGTATCTCACCAGCGAATATACCGACAGCGCCCAGGTCTCCGGCCCCATGTACAAGTACGATACGATCTACCCCACGGAGCTTTTTGAGGGAATGGACGGGTACGATGTATTTCTGGGCGGCACTCAGCCCATAATTGAAATAGAGTGCCCCAACGCCCGCACCGACCGGGAGCTGTACATCTTCCGGGACTCCTTCGGCTCCTCCCTGGCCCCGCTGTTCACCGGGGCGTATGCCAAGATCACGGTCATCGACCTTCGGTACGTGACCACCGCCTATCTGCCCAACTACGTAACGTTCACCCCCGGCGCGGATGTGCTCTTTGAGAACTCCACGCTGGTGCTGAACACCGCTATGATCATGAGGTGACTTTTCCATGAAGCTCTCCCGCCGCCTGTTGGCTCTGATTCTCTGCGCCCTGCTGCTCCTGTCCACCCTGGCCGGGTGTGACCGGGGCGGCGGCACCGGCGATACCGGCGATACCGGCGACTCCGGCACCGCCGGAGACACCCTGCCCCCGGAGAAGGGGCCGGACCCGGAGGCGCTGGCCTCCGCCGCCCTCAAGACCACCGTCTCCGAGCTGAAGGCCCGGATCGACGGCTCGCGCCTGGGCGCGTATCTGCGGTTTTTGGAGCGGGAGAACGTGGCGGCGGACTTCACCGTGGGCCACCCCGACGACCGGGGCGACAACGCCGTGATCTCCGCCGGGACGCTGACCATGGATCAGTCCGCCGGCACGGCGCTGATGGACTTCACCCTCTCCGGCGCGGACGAGGCGGGCAAGTCCGTCTCCCTGCCCATGAAGCTCTGGTACAGCCCCACCTTTGTGGGCATGAGCTCCGCGCTTTTCGGCAATGACACCTTCTACGGCCTGGCGCCCCAGGATACGGCCGCCCAGCTGGAGGGCACGGATTTCGCGGCGCTCTTCTCCCTGAACACCGAGGCCCTGGGCCTGGGCGACGGGTTCCTGTCCTCCCTCCCCGGCAACGTGGGCGTCCTCAAGGCGGGCTTCCTTGACGGGATGCAAAGCTCCCTGCTGAGCCTGCTGGCGGGCCGGGAGCTGGCGCTGGAGCCGCTTACCCTCTCCCACGGGGGCCAGACCTTTGAGGGGTACGCCGTCAAGGCCTCCCTCTCCGCCCAGGAGGCCGGCCAGCTCCTGGCCGACGCGGCGAATCTCCTGCCGGAGGCCGTACTGCTCTACGGCATCGTCTCCCAGGACGAGCGGGTGCTGACCGTCTCCGAGTATTTGGATGATCTCAGAAACGGCGCCTCCGGCGCGTCTCTGGAGCTGGATACGGCGGACGGGCGGCTCCTGGGCTTCCGTCTGGAGCTTGCCCTGGAGGGCGGCGCCAGCACATTGTCGGGCTCCCTCTACGGCGACGACGACCGGAGCGTCAGCGTCCAGATACAAAACCTGCTGGACTTCAACCTGACCCTGGACAGCGATCTCCACTTCGACATGGTGACCCACAGCGACATGCCCACCGTCACCAACATAGACTGGAAGGCCGACGGGACGCTCGAGCTGATGAGCTACACCAACGACGTGACCGATCTCTGTCTGGACGGGACGGCCACGGCCACGGAGGACGCTCTGAGCTTCGACGGCATCTGGTTCTCCGGCGAGCGGGGCGACCGCAATCAGCTGACCTACACCGCCGGCCCCGGTGAGGCCCCCGCCGCCCCCGCCAGCACCAAAAACGTGGCGGACATGACCGGCGCGGAGCTTTACAAGCTGGTGTCGAAGCTCCTGTTTAACGGTCTTTTTGGGGAATAATTTGCGGCTTAATCGTTTCTTTAGTAAATCTTAACGGGGGAAAGCAAAAGCTTTCCCCCGTTTCAGACTGTCAAAAAACCACCTCACGCCCAGCGTAAGCGGGCGTATGGGTGGCTGAAAAGAGAAAATATGGTAGTGCTGGCTGGCGAAATGGAGTTCTTCCAACTCCAATTCGCCAGCTTTTTCAGGTTCATCGTAGCAAATTTGAGCCTCACCC
>CANRMY010000042.1 GCA_947631845.1 uncultured Oscillospiraceae bacterium
GGCGTTCCCCCGGGGTTCTCCACATAGGGGCCGCGGCCCCTGTGTGGTCGTTTTTAAAAGGGGGAGTCCAGAGGGGGAAAAATGCGAAAGCCCCCCTCTGGTCGCTCTCTTTTGTTGCTTTTCTCTCTTTGGCGACCCAAAGAGAGAAAAGCAAATCTCCTCCGCCCTGTAAGGGCGGAAAGCCCCCGCCGCCCGTGGCGGGCGGCACCCCCCGCCGGGGCGAGGCTCCCCGCCGGCTCAGGAGGCAACCTATGAACGGCATCCTTATCATCGACAAGCCCTCCGGCTGGACAAGCCAGGATGTGTGCGCCAAGCTCCGGGGGGTCTTACACGAAAAGCGCGTGGGCCACTCCGGCACCCTGGACCCCCTGGCCACTGGCGTCCTGCCCGTCTTTGTGGGCCGTGCCACCCGGGCCGTGGAGTTCGCGGAGAACGACCGCAAACGCTACACCGCCCTCCTCCGCCTGGGGCTTGTCACCGATACCCAGGACATCAGCGGGACTGTCCTGGAGACGCGGCCGGTCAACGTGACCGTGACCGATCTGCTGTCCCTTCTGCCCGCCTTCACCGGCCCCATCCGGCAGATCCCGCCCATGTACTCCGCCGTCAAGATCGGCGGCAGGAAGCTCTATGAGATCGCCCGCCGGGGCGAAAGCGTGGAGCGCCCCCCGCGGGAGGTAACGGTCTACTCCCTGACCTGCGCGGGCCAGACGGAGGAGGGCTTTCTTCTGGAGGTGGAGTGCTCCAAGGGCACCTACATCCGCACCCTCTGCCACGACATCGGCCAGCGCCTGGGCTGTGGCGGCGTTATGGCCTCCCTCCGGCGCACGCGGGCCGGAGCCTTCGATATCGCGGCCGCCCATCCCCTCTCCCAGGTGGTGGAGCGGGCCCAAAGGGGCGATATGGACGGCCTTCTTCTCCCCGTGGACAGCCTCTTTTCCGCCCTCCCCGCCGTCACGGTGTCGGAGGCCCAGGAGCGCAAATGCCGCAGCGGCGCCCCCTTCCCCGTGGAGCTGTCCGACGGGCGGTACCGGGTCTACACCCCCTCCGGCGCGTTTCTGCTGGTGGGCCAGGCGGCAGCCGGCCAAATGCGAACTGTCAAAAGTTTTTTCGAGGTGATTTGATTGGAAAAAGGTCAGCGGGTCATCGCCCTGGGCTTTTTCGACGGCGTCCATCTGGGCCACGCCGCCCTTCTGCGGGCCACCTGTGAGCTGGCCCGGGAATACAACGTCGCCCCCGCCGTCATCTCCTTCGACACGCCCCCCTGCAAAACGGCGGACGGCCGCCCCGTCCCCATGATCAACTCCCCCCTGGACCGGGCGGACATCATGCGCCGGCTCTACGGCATCGACGATCTCATCTTTCTCCACTTCGACGACGGCCTCCGCCGCATGGCCTGGGACCGGTTCGTGGAGTGGCTGAAAAGCGACTTTGGCGCGGTGTGCCTGGTGGCCGGCAGCGACTTCCGTTTTGGCTATCAGGGGGCGGGCACCGCCTCCCTTTTGCGGGACAAGTGCGCCGCCCTGTCCCTGGGCTGTCGGATCGTTCCGCCCGTGCTGGCGGACGGCGAGCCCATCAGCTCCACCCGCATCCGCTCCCTGCTGCTGGAGGGCCAGTGCCGCCGGGCCGGCGAGCTTCTGGGCCACCGCCACCTGCTGACGGACACTGTGCGCCACGGCTACCGTTTCGGCAGGACGCTGGGCACCCCCACCGTTAACATGCGCTTCGAGGAGGGCGTCCTCGTCCCCCGCCACGGCGTCTACATAGCCGAGGCGCACCTGCTGAGGACCGGCCTGCGCGTCCCCGCCGTCACCAACATCGGCGTCCGCCCCACCGTCAGCGGCCAGGATGCCGTCAGCGTGGAGAGCCACCTGCTGGGCTTCAACGGGAACCTCTACGGCTGTCAGATCCGGGTGGAATTTTACCGCTTTCTCCGGGACGAGCAGAAATTTGACAGGATCGAGCAGCTGCGCGACCAGATCCGCGCCGACGCCGCCGAGACCCTCCGCTTCTTCGACCGCAACCCCATCGACCCCTTCGACTACCCGGACTGGAAATAATAAGGAGATGCGCGCATGGTCTATTATGATAAAAACGGGATCGTCATCCGGAATTTGAGGCCGAGCGACGCCCAAATCATTACGGATGAAGAGATCGCGCAGGGCTGGGACGCGACAATAGACAAATACGAAATGCGGCTGAAACACCAGGCCGAGGGCAAAGCGGTCGCGTTGGTCGCCGAGTGGAACGGGAGCATTGCCGGATATATCAACGTGTATCCGGACGCCAAGAGCGGCGCGTTCGCGAATCGAGGCTATGCGGAGATCGTTGACTTCGGCGTTCTGGAGAAATACAGGCGCAGAGGAATCGGCGGCAAGCTCATGGATCTGGCGGAACAGATCGCGTTCTCCTATTCGGACGTGGTATACCTGGGCGTGGGCCTGCACCGCGGGTACGGAAGCGCCCAGAGAATGTATGTCAAGCGCGGATACATTCCGGACGGCAGCGGCGTCTGGTATAAAGATCAGATCTGCGAGCCGTACCGCGATTGTTGTAATGACGATGAGCTGGTCCTGTATTTATCGAAACGTATAAAGCAGGATTAGCCGGAAGCCGAAAGACGGGCCGCCCGGTGTGCGGCCCCTACGATTACCCGCATCCGTACGGGCCGGACACCTGGCCGGCCCGCGTCTCGAATTCCCGAAAAGCATTCAATCAGCCCCGTAGGGGCCGCCTCTCCAGGCGGCCCGTGCAGCATTTGATAGAGTTGTTTCGTTAAAGGCCGTACGGGCCGCCGCCCTCGGCGGCCCACGAATTTCGGACGTACCGTCGCTCAAAAAGGCTGCGGCTCCACTGCGTATTTGCTTTTCGGGCCGCCAAGAGAGGCGGCCCCTACAGGAATCGTTGGACGGAATAAATGGGAACTTCGAAAGTCTCCGGGTAAGACGGCGGGCCGCCGAGGGCGGCGGCCCCTACGACGTATAACGATAAATTCTCGGGAACTTGGTGAACGGGCCGGCCAGTGCCCGGCCCCTACAGGAACTATTCTGCCCCACCGCAGCAATGTAGGGGCGGCCGTCCCCGGCCGCCCGCCCCGGTCAACCGCCGGGCTGTCAATCGACGTGAGGCGGCCCGCGTCTCGAATTATCGAAAACCTTCCATCACGCGCAAAAAAGGCCCTCCGGCTCAAAAAGCCGGAGAGCCTTTTACTTTTGATCGGATCATCTTCTGCTGGCCACGCTGGAGCGCACCAGCGCCCGCTTCAGCTTCGCCTCGGCGACGGCAAACTCATGGTCGTTGAGCTTCTCCCGGTGGGCCAGCTTCTCCTGGGCCTGATCCCGGGCGAATTCGGCCCGCTGGAGGTCGATCTGGTCGGCCCACTCAAAGGTGGTGGGGGCCAGCGTCACCCGCTCCCCGTTCACCGACAGCATGCCGCCGATGCACGCGGCGCGGCGGGCCTCCCCCTCGGCGGGGACCACCTTGGCCTCCCCCATCCCCAGGGCGGTGAGGAAATTGATATGTCCCGGCAGGATGCACACGTCGCCCACCACGGTCCGCACCGTCAGGCTCCTGGCCTCCCCGTCGAACATCGCCCCGTCGGGGGTGACGATTTTCAGCTTGAAGGTCGACATGCCGGTCACCCTCTCGCTTTCTTCACAACGTCGTCGATGGTCCCGGCGAACAGGAACGCGGACTCCGGCAGATCGTCGTGCCGGCCCTCGATGATCTCCTTAAAGCCCCGGATCGTCTCGCTCAGCGGCACATACTTGCCCTCCATGCCCGTGAACTGCTCGGCCACGGAGAAGGGCTGGGAGAGGAACCGCTGGATCTTCCGGGCCCTGGCCACGGTGAGCTTGTCGGCCTCGGAGAGCTCGTCCATACCCATGATGGCGATGATGTCCTGGAGCTCCTTATACCGCTGGAGCATCTGCTGAACGGCGCGGGCCACCTCGTAATGCTCCTGTCCCACGATCTCCGGCGTCAGGATCCGGCTGGTGGAATCCAGCGGATCCACGGCGGGGTAGATGCCCAGGGACGCGATGGAGCGGTCCAGCACCGTGGTGGCGTCCAGATGGGCGAAGGTGGTGGCCGGCGCGGGGTCGGTCAGGTCGTCGGCGGGCACGTACACCGCCTGGACGGAGGTGATGGAGCCCCGCTTGGTGGAGGTGATGCGCTCCTGCAGCGCGCCCATCTCCGTGGCCAGCGTAGGCTGATAGCCCACGGCGGAGGGCATACGGCCCAACAGCGCCGACACCTCGGAGCCCGCCTGGGTGAAGCGGAAGATGTTATCAATGAACAAAAGCACGTCCTGGTGCTTCTCGTCCCGGAAATACTCCGCCATGGTAAGGCCGGAGAGGCCCACCCGCATACGCGCTCCGGGAGGCTCGTTCATCTGCCCGTAGACCAGGGCTGTCTTGGCCAGCACCCCGGACTCCTTCATCTCGTTATAGAGGTCGTTGCCCTCGCGGGTGCGCTCGCCCACGCCGGTGAACACGGACAGGCCGCCGTGCTGGGTGGCGATGTTGTGGATCAGCTCCATGATGAGCACCGTCTTGCCCACGCCGGCGCCGCCGAACAGGCCGATCTTGCCGCCCTTGGCGTAGGGGCAGATAAGATCCACCACCTTGATGCCCGTCTCAAAGATCTCCGTGGCGCCCTCCTGCTCGTCGTAGCTGGGGGCGGGGCGGTGGATGGGCCAGCGCTCCTTGGTCTCCGGCGCGGGCATGTTGTCCACCGGGTCGCCCAGAAGGTTGAAGATGCGCCCCAGGCACTCCTCGCCCACGGGCACGGTGATAGGCCCGCCGGTATCCAGGGCCTCCAGGCCCCTGGAGAGGCCGTCGGTGGAGCCCATCGCCACGCATCTGGCGATGTTGTCCCCGATGTGCTGGGCCACCTCGCAGGTCAGCGTCCTGCCGTTTGCCTCGATCTTCACGGCGTTCAAAAGCTCCGGCAGCTCCCCGTCCTGAAAGCGGATGTCCAGCACCGGCCCCATGATCTGGGCCACGGTACCGATATGTTTGGTTGCCAAATTGATCAACTCCTTAAAGAAGGATAAAAGCCTCGCAGAGTTCGCGTCCGCGGACGCGAATAAATGAATTTATTTTTCCAGGGACATGCGCCTTGGAAAAATACCCGCTCAGGTTTGCGGCGTGTGCGCCCTTCGGGGCGTGCGCGGAGCAAACCGGCAAATCCCTTTGTCTCATAAAGGCTCTGCCTTTATGAGATGGTGGATCCCGCCACGATCTCCGTGATCTCCTGGGTGATGGCCCCCTGGCGGGCGCGGTTATATTTCAGCGACAGATCGCCGATCATCTCCTCGGCGTTCTTGGTGGCGGAATCCATGGCCGTGCGCCGCGCGCCCTGCTCCGAGGCCACGCACTCGCACAGCGCCCCGTAGAGAAGGCCCCCCAGATACTCCGGCACGATGGCGGCGAACAGCGTCTCGCTGTCCGGCTCGTACAGCGTCTCCGAGGCCGCCGTCTCCGGCTCCCCGGCGCCCTGGAGGGGCAGGACGGTCATCGCCGTGGGCTGCTGCGTCAGGATGGACACAAACCCCGTATAGACGATGCGCACCTCATCAAATTCCCCCGCCAGGAAACGGCCGCACAGATCTCGGGCCAGAGTGAAGCAGTCGGATACCGACATGCTCCCCGCCTGAAAATAGGCGTCCGTCAGGATGTGATATCCGTGGGCGCGGAAATTCTCCACGCTCTTTTTCCCGATGGGCACCACGGTGACATCGTGTCCCGCCATCTCCGCCTCGGCCAGCTTCAGGACGTTGTGGTTGTAGCCCCCCGCCAGACCCCTGTCGCCGGCGATCACCACATAACAGCTTTTTTTGACCTCCCGGCTCTCCAGGTACGGGGAGGTGAAGCTGCCGGAACTCCTGGCGATGGCGCACATGGTGGCGTAGATCGTCTCAAAATAGGGGCGGCTGCGGGTCACGTTGTCCTGAGCCCGGCGCAGCTTGGAGGCGGCCACCATCTCCATGGCCTTTGTGATCTGCTTGGTGCTCTCCATACTGCGGATGCGCAGCTTGATATCCTTCATGGAAACACCGGCCACTGCGGCTCACCTCACTTGTTGAAGATCTCGATATATTTCGAAATGCAGGCCTTCAGCTCCTCCTCCGCCGCCGGCTCCAGCTTGCCGGTCTCGCGGATGGCGGACAGCACGTCGTAGCCGTGCTCGTCCATGTAGTCATAGAGCCCCTGCTCAAATTCGGAAATTTTCGCCGTCTCGATGTCCTTCAGATACCCGTTCGTGGCGGCGTAGAAGATGCACACCTGATGGGCCACCTCCACGGGGGCGCCGTTTTTCTGCTTCAGCACCTCCACGATCCGCTCGCCCTGGGCCAGACGGTCCTTGGTGTCCTGATCCAGATCCGAGCCGAACTGGGCGAAGGACTGCAGCTCCCGGTACTGGGAGTAGATAAGCTTTAAGGAGCCCGCCACCTTCTTCATGGCCTTGATCTGGGCCGAGCCGCCCACGCGGCTGACCGAGATACCCGGGTTCACGGCGGGCATGATGCCGGAGTGGAAAAGCTCCGTCTCCAGGAAGATCTGTCCGTCGGTGATGGAGATGACGTTGGTGGGGATATACGCCGACACATCGCCGGCCTGAGTCTCGATGATGGGCAGGGCGGTCAGCGACCCTCCGCCGTACTCCGGGGCCATCCGCGCGGCCCGCTCCAGAAGCCGGGAGTGGAGGTAGAACACATCGCCCGGATACGCCTCCCGTCCGGGAGGCCGGCGGATCAGCAGGGAGATGGCCCGGTAGGCCACCGCGTGCTTGGAGAGATCGTCGTAGATCACTAAGACGTCCTTCCCCAGCTTCATGAAATACTCGCCCATGGTGCACCCGGAATAGGGCGCGATGTACTGCATGGGCGCCAGCTCCGAGGCCGTGGCGGACACCACGATGGTGTAGTCCATGGCCCCCGCGGCCTCCAGGGTGCTGACCACCTGGGCCACGGTGGAGCGCTTCTGCCCGATGGCCACGTAAATGCAGATGCAGGCCTTGCCCTTCTGGTTGATGATGGTGTCGATGGCGATGGTGGACTTGCCCGTCTGCCGGTCGCCGATGATCAGCTCGCGCTGGCCGCGCCCGATGGGGATCATGGAGTCGATGGCCTTGATACCCGTCTGCAAGGGCACGGAGACGCTCTTGCGCTCGATGATGCCGGGGGCCGGGGACTCGATGGGGTCAAAACGCACCGCGGCGATCTCGCCCTTGCCGTCGATGGGCTGTCCCAGGGCGTCCACCACCCGGCCGATGAGGGCCTCCCCCACGGGGACGGAGACCACCCGGCCCGTGCGCTTCACCTGATCGCCCTCCCGGATGCCGGCGTCAGAGCCCAGTATGACGATGGAAACGGAGTTCTCCTCCAGGTTCTGGGCCATGCCGAACCCCCCGTTGGGGAACTCTACAAGCTCGTTCATCAGGCAGTTTGTCAGGCCCGACGCCCTGGCGATGCCGTCGCCCACCAGTATGACGGTGCCCGTCTCGCTCTCCTCGATGAGCTTGGAGTAGTTCTTGATCTGGGCCTTGATGATCCTGGTTATCTCCTCTGGTTTCAGTTCCATGGTATAACTCTCCTACAAAAAATGTAACCGCTCTCTCAGCGCCGGCCCGGTCCGCGTCCCGCGGACGAGGCGGCTTATAATACAGTCTCCCGCAGGCCGCGCTCGATCCTGTTGAGCCTGTCGCGCACCGTGCCGTCGTAGCGCTTTCCGGCGCACTCCAGGCGCATACCGCCCAGCACGCCGGGATCCGTTTTGGCCTTCAGCACGATCCTTTTGCCGAACATGGCCGTCAGCTTCGTAAGAAGCTTCTCGCGGGCGGGCTCCGTCAGCGCCGAAGCGGTGGTGACGGTCACCTCCAGGATGCCGTTGTCCTCGTTGTAGCGCTCCCGGAAGACCCGGACACAGTCGGGAAATTCCCGCACCTGCCCCCGGTCCACCAGCAGCTTCATGAACCCGGTCACATAGGGGTGCGCCTGGGCGCCGAAGCTCTCGTCCACGGCGGCCCTGCGGGCCTCCTTGGTGACGGCGGGCGTGCTCAAAAAGCGGGTATACTCCGGCGTCCCCTCCAGGATACCGGCGCACGTCTCCAGCTGGGACAGGAGCTCCCCGGTCAGACCCTCGTCGCGGGCCAGCTCATAGAGGGAGCCGCCGTAGGTCCTGGCAAAGTCAGTCATTGTCCTCCCCCAGCTTCCCGATGAACTCCATCACCAGCCGCTCCTGGTCGGCCTGGGTGATCTCCCGCTCCACCACCGTCTCCGCGATGGAGATGGAGAGGGAGGAGATCTCGTTTTTCACCTCGTTGAGGGCCTTTTTCTTCTCCTGGGCGATATCGCTCTCGGCCTTGGCCATCAGGGCGGCGGCGTCGGACTTGGCCTCCGACAGGATCTCCGTCTCCCGCTTCCGGGCGCGGGAAACGGCGTCGCGCAGGATCTCGTCCCTCTCGGCCCTGGCGGAGCTCAGATGCTCCTCATAATCCGCCTGGAGCTTGGCCGCTTCGGTCTTGGCGGCCTCAGCCTCCCGGTACATGTCGTCGATCTCCTTCTGCCGCTGGTCGATCATCTTCTTCACCGGCTTGAAGAGGAATTTCTTCAGCAGGAGGAAGGTGATAATCATGTTGCAGAAGGTAAAGAGGGCCGTCCAGGGGTTCACCCCCACCAGGCTCTCAAATGGTGTGACCTCTGTTAAAATCAGCAAGTCACTCACTCCTTCCGGTGATAATAGCTCTGTAAGCGCCGTTTATCTGACCGCGAAGATCAGCAGGATCGCGATGACCAGGGAGTAGATGCCCGTGGACTCGGTGATGGCGCAGCCCAGGATCATGTTGGTACGCAGGGTGCTGGCGGCCTCCGGCTGACGGGCCATGCCCTCCAGGGCCTTCCCCACGGCGTTGCCCTCGCCCAGAGCGGGGCCGATAGCTCCGATACCCATGCAAAGTCCCGCGCCAAGGACGGCCGCGGCTCTAACAATTTCACCCATGATAGTTACCTCCTGTAATAGTTTGCGTTTTCTATCCTTAACCGTAAATAGTACGGTTAATTACTTGTTTTGCTCTTACTTGCCCTTCTCCTCACGCGGGGGACACGCCATGCCCACGTATACCATAGTCAGCAGGGAGAACACCAGCGCCTGGATGCCGCCGGAGAAGATGTCGAAATAGAGGCTCAGCACCGCCGGGATGCCCACCTCCAAAATGGGGATCTCCCGGAAAATGCCCAACAGCTCCAGCGCCGCCGCCACAGTCACAGCGGCGAATACCGCGCCGAAAATCTTCGGCGCCAGCTTTCTCTTTTTAAAGCCCAGAAAGAGGAGCGCCGCTCCCACCAACGCCGTCACGCCGGTGACGGCCCAGCCGTTGGAGCGCACCGCCCCCACCACCAGGGAGGACAGGCCCGCCAGGCCCGTGTAGAGGATGCTCGTCAGCACCCCGCCGCCCATGATGTTGCCGAAGTGACGGAAGGCCATACTGACGGGCTGGGCGATGTCGGAGACGATATTCAGGGGATTTATGTACCCCTTCAGGAAATTTTTGAGGCCGCTGTTCTTGATGGTACAGCCCCACACCAGGAAGCTTGTCATCAGCGCCCAGGTGATGGTGGTGGACACGTCGGAGGTGGCGGAGCGGAAAATGCCCGTCATGCCGATGAGGGAGCCGCCGATGGAGGAGAGGAACAGCGCCCCGATGTAGGGCGTCCAGTAGGCGTTATGCTTGCCCATAGTGTCCTCCACCAGCCCATAGAGCATGGAGACGCCCTTCTCCGTCAGCACCTGCATACGGCCGGGGCGTTTTTTCAGGTTCCGCCCTAAAAAGTACCCGGCGGTACACAGCAGGATCATCACCGCGAAGCTGGCCACGGTGGTCTGGGTGATGATGTTCATGCCGTTGATTTGAAGATATATTTTAGGACCGTTTACTTCCATTCTTTTCACCGTCCTTGCGGAAAAACTCGAAAAGACTGATGCTGATCTGCACGAAAACCAGGGGCAGTACAGACGCCAGGGGGTCGAGGGTGGAGAATTTCAAAACGAGAATGTAGACGCCCGCCAGCACAAGAAGCCGCAGCACCGAGGAGCCCTGCACCGCCGCTTTGGCCTTGAAGGGGTCGCCCCCGTCCTCCGCCCGGTCGGCGGCCCGGGAGACCGTCACCGTCAGCGCCAGGAAATTGAGGCACGAGGCAGCCATACCGAAGAGCGCGCCCAGAAGCACCGGGACGCTGAACCGGCCCAGGAGGGCGTACACCCCCAGCTCCAGGGCCGTGAGACATGCCACTCCGGCGGCTACCTTGAAAAACTGCCGTATGGCGGCGTCGTTGTGAAACATGCTCTCACCTGTGATCGTTGAAATTGGCGCCTGTGTCCCGGTCGTCCTCGCCGGCCTGCCGCTCCATGGCCTTCAGGCTCTGCCAGAGGGAGGCGAAGGCCGCGCCCACGCCCAGCACCGCGCCCAGAGCCACCACCCAGCCCCCCAGGGCGAAGCGGTCCCGGAGCCACACGGCCGCCAGGACGCACACCACCGGCGGCGCCGCGATGGACAACCCCAGCTGCGTGAACCAGACGATGTTTTTTAAAAGACCGAACCCCTTGCGCATACACATCCACCAAATAAAAGGCTTACCTCTAAATATACCTCATTGGAAAAGAATTGTCAATAAATCAACGCAAATTTCCGCCTACCCCGGCGGGGGTATAAGGTTTCCGCCCTTATAGGGCGGAGGGGAATACGCTTTCTTCTCTTTTGTGTTGACAAAAGAGAAGAAAGCTTCAAAGAAGAGAAAAACAAGAAAGTCCGTGAGTCGGTACCCGTCCCCATTCATCACCGCGCCCCTATGTTACGCATTGTCTCTGCTTCTAACCCGCTTGGCCGCTTACCCCGGCACTTGCCAAAGCCCCTGCTCCTACGCAGGGCCGCGCTGATGCGGCTATGATCGTGCGGTGCCTTTAAAATCTGATTCTATTCCCGTGCGCGCTTTCCCTGTACGGGCCGGACACCCGGCCGGCCCGTGTATCGAATTCCCGAAAATCCTTCTTTCATCGCCGTACGGCCCGCCGCCCGCGCTGTTCTGGGCAAGACCAATATGAAACGAAAGGCCGTGGGACGCGCGATCCCACGGCCTTGTTCTATGGCGCTTTTAATACTAATATCTAATTAAAATAAGACATTCTCGGCGGTCTTTTTACGTCCTCGCGCGAGCCGCTTTGCCTCGCCCTCCAAGTATTCGGGCTCAGGCGCTGGCTCGGCTCGTCCTTCCCCCATCGGGCAGCGGCCCGATGGGGGCCCCGGATGCTTTGTCAGCCGCCTTGGAAATACCAAAGGGTATTCCCTGCGGCGTCTTCCTCGCCTGACACGAAAAATCCTCGCCGCTCGGTGTCTACTTTTAAATAGATATTAGTATAACACGAAAAATAGGATGAAATGCCTGTGTTCTAAAATGACAATGGGCTTACCCTTGGGGCAAAATTACGCGAAGCTCCACGTCATTCCAAAATCATCACTGCGCATGGTTATCATACCCTCCTCACCCGTTTGCGAATTCAGGACCTTAATTGGATAGATGCCCTTTTCCCCGTCAAAGCTGGGGGTCAGCGGCGTGAAGCGGTAATCCTCCGTGTAGCCGTCGGGGAGCTTGACAGTGAGCTTCTCCCAGGTTTCCCCGCCGTCTAAGGTTCGCCAGATATCCGGCCCCGTGACCTCGCGGTACTGATAGCTGATAAAACCGATCCGGGATGTGGAAAAGCCCGCGCCGGTGGACACGGATGGATGTATATCCGTGGGATTTCCAATCTCCCGCCAGGTGTCGCCTCCATCTCCTGTCAGGAAAATCCTAATAGGCTCAATGCCCATAGCTGTTGGGGCTTTTAGGACAAGATATCCGCCGTTTTCGCCGAAGAAGCCTATATATCCTCCGTAATAGACAATATTGTCGTTCCAGTCATCAAACGCCTCCATCCCTTCGCTGTTTTCAACGACGGACTCTTTCCAGGTCTGCCCACCGTCTGAGCTCAGCAATATTTTTACGGGCGATTCCGGGACAATGATCGCCACATTGTCGTCGTTGAGCGCGACCCACTCGCCATCCTTGATCTGTTCCTCAATTTGATCCGGCGTTTCGTCGATCCCTCTTTTGGAAAAGGCATCTGCAATGAGACTTACAGGATCGACCCCCCTCACCGCCGCCGCAGTCCCGATAACCGCCAAAAGGGCCGCAATAGCGGCGGCGATTGCCAGCGCGGCCTTGATCTTAAATCCAGGCTTTTTCTTTTGGATCCTCCAATCACTCTGCTCCAGCAGCTCATCCTCCGCCGCTCCGATGAGCTCAAAAAGCTTGCCGCTTGTCATCCTATAAGACCCTCCTTCTTCAAATAAAGCTTCAATTTTTGCCGCGTCCGCGACAGCGCCATGAGAACGGCGCTCCCTGTCATCCCGTACCGCGCGGCAATATCATCTGTGGACTCCACGAAAAAATACCGTCTCAGAAATATATCCCGCTCCCGTTTGGGTAGTCCATAAAGGAAGCTGTTGATACCCTCACGAAGCTCCTTTGCCATTATGGCCGACTCTAAATCTGACCCGGCGTCGATACATTCCTCCAATTCTTCCAGCGCGAGGCAGATTTCTCCACCGCCGCGCTTTTGGGCGTACTGACGCTTAAATTTGTCAAAGGCCAGATTCCTTGTGATTTTCGCGAGGTATATGCGAAGCCTTTGCGGGCGCTCCGGCGGAATGGCGTTCCAGGCACGCATCCATGTGTCGTTCACACATTCCTCCGCGTCCTCCGGGTTCTTTAAGATCCCCTTTGCGATCGTATAGCAATATGACCCATAAGCCCTGCTTGTCGCGTCGATGGCCCCGCTGTCTCGCCGCCAATACAACGCGATGATATCTTCATCCGTGATGTCCTCCACCCCCTGTTTTTTCGCGATTATTCAGATGCGTCTACCTACATAGACGACAACCCCGCGCCAAAATAACAGCTTTTTATGAGAAATCGCTGATCAGGGCGAATGTATGAGAAAAATCTACCCCGCTATAACAACCGCTATAACAAGAATCGCTCTGCCGAGATGTGACCCGCCAGAGCGTCTTTTATCCAATATAGGCTGAGAATAATTCACTTGACCGTCTTAAAAAGCAGTTGATTTCTTCTCGTTTGAATGGTATACTGTCAACTGCCGAACAGGCGCCTGTCCGGCAAATCGGGAAGCACAGGAGGATCATCATGAGCAGCACAGGCGTTATCCTTTTGGGAATCATATGGCTTCTTCTGTCGCCGGTATGGTTTTGGGCGGAGAATACCGCCATGGGCGTTATCTGGTTATGCGCGGGAATCCTCGCGCTGATCCTCGCCTTCATAAAACGCAATCAAGAGAAGAAAAAATAATCGAGGGTTGCGGAGGAGACATGAGTTACCTTGAAGATTATTACAACCGTTATGATGAGGACGGGCGGCTGCTTTCCCGGCACGGGCAGGTCGAATACCTGACTACGATGAAATATATCCGCGCGTGTCTTGAGGGAATATCTGAACCAAACATTTTAGAGGTCGGCGCGGGGACCGGGCGGTACAGTGTGACGCTGGCAAAGCAAGGCTATCGGGTGACGGCCGTGGAGCTGACAGCGCACAATCTGGAATTGCTCAAAGCCAAATTGGACGGTTCGGAGCCGCTCACGGCTATGCAGGGCAACGCGACAGACCTGTCGGCCCTGCCGGACGGCGCCTATGACCTGACAATGCTGCTGGGCCCGATGTATCACCTGTACACACGGGAGGATAAGCTTAAAGCCCTGGCCGAGGCGGTGCGGGTGACAAGGCCCGGCGGGTACATCCTGGTCGCCTACTGCATGAATGAGCCGACGGTCATACAATACGTCTTTGGGAAAAATAAGCTGCCTGAGGTGATGGAGCTGAACATGGTCACGCCGGATTGGCACTGCGTGAGCGAGCCAAAGGATCTGTTTGAAATGGTGCGCACAGAAGAAATCGCCGCGCTTGACGCAGAGGTTCCCGTGAAACGGGTCAAGCTTGTCGCCACTGACGGCGCCACAAACTATATGCGGGACTGTATCGACGCCATGGACAATGATACCTTTGCAAAATGGATGGACTATCATTTTACGATTTGCGAACGGCCCGATTTGATCGGCGCATCCCATCATACGTTGGATATCGTTCGGAAAATTTGATAACTTCCCGTTTGCGGCGTTGAAATCCCCCCCCCGCCGGCGGCACAGCAAGGCGGGAGATCAATAAGGAGGGCTAAAAATGGCAATCGAAAAGGTCAAGGCGTATTTCAGAAAATACGGCATGGAAAACCGGGTACAGGAATTTGAGGTGTCAAGCGCTACGGTGGAGCTTGCCGCCGAAGCGCTGCATTGCGAGCCTTGCAGGATCGCGAAAACGCTTTCATTCCTGGTAGACAGACGCCCCATATTGATCGTCGCCGCCGGTGACGCAAAAATTGATAATCCCAAATATAAGGCCCAGTTTGGTACAAAGGCGAAAATGCTGACTCCGGACGAAGCGGAAACATTGATAGGTCATGCCGTCGGCGGCGTTTGCCCGTTTGCCGTCAACGATGGCGTTACAGTCTATCTTGACGTGTCTCTGAAAAGATTTCAAACTGTATTTCCCGCCTGCGGGAGCGGCAGCAGCGCAATAGAGCTGACGATAGAAGAGCTTGAAAAGTATTCCTCTTATGCAGCATGGATCGATGTGTGCAAAGGCTGGGACTAAACAAGCAGGATAAAACAGTATATCCGCCGCCCAACGGCAGCATAGCGGAGCAGGAAATCGCATGGTTTCCTGCTTTTTTATGTCCATGGCTGTGAAAACCGGGGAATATCTTCTCCGCAATGTTGTCTTTACAGGTGAGGGCCTTCAAAATTGATTTTTCGGAAAGGGGGGAGCGGAATGGAGGACGCGGAGATCATCGGATTGTATTTCCGGCGGGATGAGCGGGCGATCGCGGAGACAGCGGCAAAGTACGGCGCGTTTTGCCTTAACATCGCGCTGAATATACTGCCGGTCCCAGAGGACGCGCAGGAGTGTGTTAACGACACGTATTTACGGGCATGGAACGCAATACCGCCGCAAAAGCCGGACCATCTCGGCGCGTGGCTGGGCCGGGTCGTCCGCAATATCGCGTATAACCTATGGACGAAAAACCACCGGCAGAAGCGCTATGCGGGCATGGAAGAGCTTCTGAATGAGCTGGAGGACTGCATACCGTCCCCCATTACCGTGGAACGTGAGATCGAGGAGCGGGAATTGACCGAGGTCATCAACGCCTGGCTTGCCGCCCTTCCGAAGAAGGACCGTGTTCTTTTTGTGCGCCGGTATTGGAACGGCGAGGCGGTAAACGCGCTTGCGAAGAAGGCGAGGATATCCAGCGCCGCGACGGCAAAGAGGCTGTACAGGCTTCGGCGGGAATTAAAAACAACGCTTGAAAAGGAGGGCTATTCCCTATGAAAGAGGCAAAGAAGCTCTATGACAGTATTTCCAACATTGACGATCGGTTTATCGAGGAAGCGCAGGCGGGAGAGGTCAGGAAAGTCCCTGTGCGGAGAAAATGGGCGGAGCTGGCCGCTTGCCTTTGCCTTGCGGCTGTCGGCGCCGTCGCGGTCCTTCATCCATGGGAACCAGGCGGTACGCCTGTTTCAAATCCAACCGAGACGATCAACCGCGGCACGGAGGCAACCGGGGCTCCCTCGACCGACAATATCCCGGTTCGGCCCGATGATGATAAGCCCGGCGCCAATCCTCTTGCGCCTCCGGATGCTCCGATCATCACCATCCACTGGGAGGGCGTGGCGGTCAACGAGTCGGCGGGGCTGTCCGCCGGTGAATCTATGCTGTGTTTAGACCCGGAAAACTATTCCTGCGAGTTCTGGGGTCAAGAGGATGTGGCTGCCTGCTACGGCTGGACGCTGGCGCCGGCCTATATCCCGGAGGGCCTCACCGGCGGCGGCCAGGGCGCTTCCGCCGAAATATGGCGCGAGAAAGCGGCCGGCGAGATCGTGCTGGATCAGGCGCGGCGGGGCTTCTGGACGGCTTTTGGGGAGGACGGAACGCCGAAATCGGACGACGGTCTGGACGTCCCCACTGGCTTCACCATACGGGCCACCCGAGGGGGGGGCTTCCTCTCCACCCTTCTCCCGGTGGACAACGCGCGTACCACCGATTTTGGCGGTGTGAGCGTCACCCTGAGCCACTATTCCGTGAAATACGGCCCCGACGATTCAGACACTTATGACATCTACACGGCCTGGTTTACCCTGAAGGGGGTGGAGTACGAGATCGAGGCCCAGCGCCTGGCGCTGGAGGAGGTCATTAAAATCACGGCTTCCGTCATTAATATACCCTACAGCGAGGATTTCACGGTCGGAAGCCCCGGCGCTCTTCCTGACGATACCGTGATCGATCTCTCCCGGGGCGCTCCCGGTGAGTTTGCGGGGGATATGCACCGGCCGGAAGGGTTCCATGAGAACATTGGCTCCGCCCTGGCTTTGAAAATGAGCATAACGGACGATGTACTGGCCGGCGGCGGCATAGAAGCCCACCCCGATATTTGGGTCGAGGAATAAGGGCGAAAGCATTTTGAGACTAATGGCGCGGGCTTCACTTGATCTGCCGGTAGTAGAGCCCGCCTGTCCGGGGCTTGTCCGAGGCCAGGTGCTCCCGGTACTCACAGGTCACCCGCTCCACCTCCTCCGGCGTCTCCAGGGTGAACCGCAGGAGCAGAAAATCCAGCTTCGGCAGGGGTTTTTCCGCGATGTGGAGGGGCACGGAGTTGAGAAGCGTGCCGTACCGGCGCCGGGAGCAGAGCACCGGGAAGTCCACCCCCCGCCGGTCGGTGAGCTTTGATACCCCCCGGCAGCCGCCGCAGCCGTTTTTCCCCCGGACGGGGCAGGCCCGGAACCGCATCAGCGGCAGATACCCGTAGGCCACGATCCCCCTTGGCAGCGCCCCGCCCAGCGCCCCGATCCGGCTCATGGCCAGCTCAAAGGACACCGTGGCCGAGGCCAGCCCCAGCGCCTCGAACTCCTGAAGCGCCAGGGAATTCATGATGTTCAGCCCCGCCCCGCCACGGGCCGTGAGGCCGGCGGTCCTGGCCGCCTTCAGCGCGTACAGATTTTCACAATAAACGTCTCTAACACCCAAATCCGCCAGGTTTTCCACATTTTTTTCGTTTTCCGTGTCGAAAAATAGCGAAGGAAGTTCCACGCTCAACTTATCCCCATATTTTTCCACAACCTGAGGCCGTTTTTCAACCTCCGACAGGGGGAGCAGGATTCTGTCAAAATCGCCCCGGATCTGGGAGATTTTTTCAAATCTCGCCCACAGCTCCGACCGCTCCGGGGCGGTGTAAGGCTCGATTTTTATAGGATTTTCGGTGTTTTTCCAGGGCTTTGGCGCGCCCCGCGCCGCCGTCAGCTTCTCCAGCGCCTCCCGCCTCATGCCGTTGAGGGCCCCGGCGGGGAGGGTCAGGCCGGGGGCCGCGTCCAGGGTGATTTGATTTACAAAATATGGCGTCCCGCCCGTCCTGGAGAGGCTCCTTTGGGCCGTCTCAGGGGTCAGCGGGAGGGTCTTTACCCCCTCCGAAGGGGGGCCTATGACCGTGGTGGAAACGTTTTCACTCACCGCTTTCAGGGTAGTTCCGGCGGGGTTTACGGTGAGAAAAAAGTCCACCGGGACGCTCGGACGCTCGGCCCGGTAGAGGCCGGCCAGCTTCCCCAGGACGCCGGAGGCGGCGGTCACGTCCTCCCGCTGGCGGGTGCCGAACATGTCCGTATCCCGCCGGCCGGTCAGGTAGCCGTCGGTGAAGCCGCCCCGGGAGAACACCGCCCGCAGGGACTCCCGATCATATTCCTCCCCCCGGAGGGCGGCCCTGGCTGCGGTGACGGCGGCGGCCACGTACTCGGGCCGCTTCATCCGCCCCTCGATCTTGAAGGAGGCCACGCCGGCCTCCTTGAGGGCCTTCAAATGATCCAGGTGGGACATATCTTTGAGGCTGAGAGCGTACCCCCGCTCCGCGCTTCGGAAATCCAGCCGGCAGGGCTGGGCGCAGTACCCCCGGTTGCCGCTGCGGCCCCCCAGCATGGCGCTGAGGGTACACTGGCCGGAGGCGCACATGCACAGGGCCCCGTGGATGAAGACCTCCGTCTCGATGCCGCACCGGGCGGTGATATACTCGATCTCCCGAAGGGTCAGCTCCCTGGCCAGCACCACCCGGGAAAAGCCCAGATCGGCGGCCAGCTTGGCCCCGTCCAGGTTGTGGACGGTCATCTGGGTGGAGGCGTGGCGGGGCAGGTCGGGGCACAGATCCCGGAACCGGGCGTTCACCGCCAGATCCTGGATGATCGCCGCGTCCGCGCCGGAGGCGGCGATCTCCCGCACGGCGCGATCCAGGGCGGGCAGCTCGTCGTCCATCACCAGGGTATTCACCGTGACGTGGACCTTCACGCCCCGGACGTGGGCGTAGGAGACGGCCTCCGCCAGCTGTCCGCTGCCGAAATTCTCCGCGCTCTGGCGGGCGTTGAAGCCGCCGGCCCCCAGATACACGGCGTCGGCGCCGCAGCGGACGGCGGCCGTCAGCTGTTCCATGCCCCCGGCGGGGGCCAGGATCTCAGGTGTCACCGCTCTCCCTCCTTCTGAGAAAATCTCCGGGCTCCGCCCTCACGGGGCAGGGGATATACAGGATCTCGTTGGGGTGGGGCGCGGCGTCCCGGTGCTCCCCCGACTCGGTCACGATGTCGGTGACGGGAAAGCTTTGGATCTCCCGTCCGGGCGTCAGGAGCTCCAGCACCTGGCCCACCCGGAAATGGTTGCGCTGGCGCACCCGGAGCACGCCGTTTTCCCAGCCCAGAACGTTCCCCACGAACACGGCCCCGTGGCTGTAGGTGCCTGAATTGAAGTGGTTTTCCTTCACATAGCCGTGGTAGAAGCCCTCGGCGTAGGGCCGGTGCTTCACCAGCTCCAGCTGGGCGGCGCAGTTGTCCACGGTGTCCGTGCCGTCCAGGGCCATTCGGTAGGCGCGGGTGACGGAGGCCACATAGTAGGCCGTTTTCATGCGCCCCTCGATCTTGAAGGAGGTGACGCCGGCGGCCTTCAGCTCGTCCAGGAGGCGGATACAGTTGAGGTCGTGGGAGCTGAGAAGAAAGCTCTGCCCGTCCTCCTCTCCCAGGGGGAAATACTCGCCGGGTCGCTTTTCCTCCACCAGGGCGTAGCTCCACCGGCAGGGCTGGGCGCACTCGCCCCGGTTGCCGCTGCGGCCGGAGAGGCAGGAGCTTAAAAGGCACCGGCCGGAGTAGGCCATACACATGGCCCCGTGGACAAAGGCCTCCAGCTCTAGGGAGGCGGGCGTTTTGGCGCGCAGCTGGGCTATGTCGTCTATGCTCATCTCCCGGGCCAGAACGATCCGCTTCACGCCCAGATCGTGCCAGGCCCGGGCGGCGGCGTAGTTCATGCAGCTGGCCTGGGTGGACAGGTGGAGCTCCAGGCCGGGCGCGCTTTCACGCACCGCCGTTAATACGCCGATGTCTGATACGATGGCCGCGTCCACCCCGGCGTCCCGCAAAAACCGGGCGTAGTCACGCGCGAGGGGGATCTCCCCGTTTTTCGCCAGGGAATTCATGGCCACATAGAGCCTTTTGCCGGCCTCGTGCGCCAGCTTTACGGCCTCAAGGACCGCTTCCCGGTCAAACCCGGCGGTTTTTGCCCGAAGCTGCAGTGTCTCGCCGCCGATATACACCGCGTCCGCGCCGAAGCGCAGGGCGGCCGCAAGGCTCTCCCTGTCCCCCGCGGGGGAAAGAAGCTCTGTGGGCATAGACGTCACCTGTTTCCTTTTTTAAGATAAAATATACCATATAGATGGTTATTTGTCAAGCAAGAATAGTGCAAGCTTAATTAATCTTTTTGGGGACATGGCAGCCACCCCCCGGCGGGCGCCTAAGGAGGTCGTGAACGCGGAGGAGAACGCTCTCCGTTCGGGAGAAGCAAACAGTCTTTTGCACATATTCTCCACATAAATCACCTCTTAACCATGCTGCGCAAAACCGGGTTTAGAGGTGAAGTGGAGACTCACATGAGGATCAAAAAGAGCCTTTCCCCTCTGCCGTACACCATCAACCACGGCCCCTCAAATTCCGCCGGGGAGCGGCGGCCATGATCAAATTGGATCTGGGCATCGGCGTCCTGCTGACGGTAGTCTCCGCGGCTTTATTGGTGCCCGCCATCGGTTACCTGGGCGTGGCGGTGACGGAGCCGGTCATCTGGCGCCTGTGCGCCTTGTTTCTTGCCGGTTTTTATGGTACAATATCCGTTGAAACGGATATTGTATTTGTTTTTAAGCCGTTTTTCTCCCCGGCTTACGCCGGGAACCGAAAAACATGGCACATTGTACCATCCCCGCACAGCGGGTATGTTACAATAGGGCGTCAAAAGCAATCGGAGGGATGAACATGTTTGAGGGAAAGACTGCCGTTGTGACAGGCGGCACAAACGGGATCGGGAAGTGCATCGCCGGGGAATTCCGAAAGCGCGGCGCACAGGTCGCTGTGATCGATCGTGCGCCGGGGGATCATTATGTCGGAGATTTAGCCGATAAAAGCGTTTTGGAGGATTTCGCCAAATATGTGATCGAACGGTACGGACATGTGGACTATCTCATAAACAACGCCCCGCCCCTGATGTGCGGGATAGACGAATGCGGTTATGAGGAATTTCAATATGCCCTGTCGGTGGGCGTGGCCGCGCCGTTTTACCTGGCAAAGCTGTTTGCGCCCTATTTCGGCGAAGGCGGTTCGATCATCAATATCTCCTCGTCCCGCGACCGCATGAGCCAGCCGCAAACGGAGAGCTGCACGGCGGCCAAGGGCGGGATCGCCGCCCTGACCCACGCCCTTGCCGTCAGCCTGGCGGGGAAAGTCAGAGTGAATTCCATTTCCCCCGGGTGGATCGACACCTCTTTCGCAAGGTACGAGGGGCCGGACGCCAATCAGCAGCCGGTCCACCTGGTAGGAAATCCGCTGGATATCGCGAACATGGCGCTTTTCCTCTGTTCGGACAAGGCGGGATTTATCACGGGGGAGAATATCTGCATCGACGGCGGAATGACCCGGCAGATGATCTATCACGGCGATCACGGCTGGAAATTGAAGATAGGGTGAGGTGCTTTTATGGGCCGTTTGTTTGAGATCCGTTCCCCGGACGATGTGAACCGGCTCGTGGAGGACGTGGGCTTTCTGCCCTTTTTCGCAAATCACATCCCCGGCTTTTCCGTGGAGGAGTGCTGTCCCAGGGAGCTGTGGTTCGCTGACGGGGTAGACGGTCCGTGGGGCGCGAAGCAGAAAAAGGAGTACATTCTGGACAGGGACGGCAACAAAATCTATGACCGAAAAAAGCGGCAGTACAAATGCAAATCCGTCCCCGCCACCGACTGGAACGAGCGGAGCAACTCCGAGGAATGGCGGGCGGCGTGGGCGGAAACCTGCGACCGGGCTTTAGAGCAGAACGGACACGCGGAGCGGGTAGACCACCGCTCCTATGCGCGTCAGGGGACGGAGCAGATCCCCACCGTCCATTTAGGCCCCGCCGCCTCCGCTATGGAGAAGCGCGGCATCCGCA
>CANRMY010000043.1 GCA_947631845.1 uncultured Oscillospiraceae bacterium
TGGTAGCGGCGACTGGATTTGAACCGGTGACACCGCGGGTATGAACCGCGTGCTCTAGCCAACTGAGCTACGCCGCCGTGGCAAGCAAAAGAAATTATACTCACTTTTCCCGCATCTGTCAACCCCTTTTTCAATATTTTTTTATTTTCCGCCGTCTTGACAAATCCTGTTCCGCATGGTATATTTATTGCGACCTTATAGGAGGTGAAAGGATGACTTCTTATCTCGCTTAAAAAATTGGCGCTGTGAAAGGGGACAGGTGTGCCCTTGGCGCCGGAAGCGGGAAGGAAAATTCATCCGATCACACTCGTGGGGCCATATTGCGCCTTGCCTGAGCCGTGGGATTTCTTCCCGCGGCTCATTTTGCTGAAAGGGGCGCTGAAAATGCTTATAGATGTAACAAATTTCACCTTTGCCTATGAGGGCAGCCACGACAATATCTTTGAAAATGTCTCCTTCCGCATGGACACCGATTGGCGGCTGGGCTTCACGGGCCGGAACGGGCGCGGCAAGACCACGTTTCTGCGGTGCCTGATGGGGGAGCTGGACTACTCCGGCGTCATCTCCGCGCCGGGACTTGTATTTGAATATTTCCCCGTCCGGACGGAGGACGTGTCCCTGCCCGCCCTCCAATCCCTTCTGACGGCCGCCCCGGAGGTGGAGGAGTGGCGGCTTTTGCGGGAGCTTGCCAAGCTCCGGATCCCCGACGAGGCCCTTGACCGGCCCCTATCCACCCTCTCCGGCGGGGAGCGGACCCGGTGCGAGCTGGCGGCCATGTTCTGCCGGGACGACGCCTTTCCGCTGATTGACGAGCCCACAAACCACCTGGATATGGCGGCCCGGGAGCTTGTGGGGGAGTACCTGGCCCGCAAGCGCGGCTTCATCCTGGTGAGCCACGACCGGGCGCTCCTGGATGCCTGCACCGACCACACCCTCAGCATCAACCTCACGAATATCCAGGTCACTCGCGGCCCCTTTTCCGTCTGGTGGGAGAACAAGCGGCGTCAGGACGAGTTTGAGAAGGCGGAGAACGAGAAGCTGAAAACCGAGATCGCGCGGCTCAATGAATCTGCCCGTGAACGTGCCCAATGGTCGGACAGGGCGGAGCGCGCCAAATATGTCTCCCATACCGACAAAGCCGATATGAAGCACGGCTGGGCGCCGAAACAGGCCGCCAAAGCCGCCAAACAACAGCGCAGAGCCAAGGCCATTACGGAGCGCCGGGAGCGGGCGGCGGAGGACAAGGCAAAGCTCCTCCACAACATCGAGCGGGACGAGGAGCTGAAGCTCTCGCCGTTGACCCACCGGGCGGCCCGGGTGGTGGAGTTCCGGGACGTGTCGATCGTGTTTGACGGGCGGACGGTCCTGAACGGCCTGGCCTTCGACGTAAGACCCGGCGACCGCGCGGCCCTTATCGGCCCCAACGGCAGCGGCAAGACGAGCCTCTTGCGCCTGATCCTGGGGCAGGACGTGCCCCATACCGGCCTCCTCCGCACGGCCTCCGACCTCACGATCTCCTATGTCCCTCAGGACACCTCCGGCCTCGCCGGCTCCCTGGCCGCATACGCGGAGCGGTACGGCATCGACAGGAGCATCTTCCAGTCCATCCTGCGCAAGCTGGGCTTTGAGCGCGCGCAGTTTGAAAAGCCCCTGGAAGCCTGGTCCCAGGGCCAGAAGAAAAAGGCCCTGCTGGCCCGAAGCCTGTGCGAATCGGCGCACCTGTATATCTGGGACGAGCCCCTCAATTACATCGACGTGATTTCCCGCGTGCGCGTCGAGGAGCTTTTGACCGCTTACAAGCCCACCATGCTCTTTGTGGAGCACGACCGGGCCTTTGTGGACAACATCGCCACCAAAAGGATCCTGCTCTGACGGCCCGCCCCGCGCCGCCGATTTGCCGGATAGGGGGGACTGTTTCCTTGCAATTCCAAAAAATCTATGCGCAATATTCGCAATATAAACACGCAACATACACTATTTACCTTGCGTAAAAAATGCGTATAATTGGCGGTGTCGTGAGGAACGACAGAACATATCTTTGGAGGAAATTACTATGAAAAAGCATGATACTAAAAGAAAGGAAAACGCCAGAAGAAATACCGTCGGCGTCGAGCGTGAGCTCAGAGGCGGTTTGAATTTCGTGGCCGTCATCGGCAGCGTTGAGCGGCTTCGGAATCCTGAATTCTGGAAGTGAGCCCCGCGCCGGTATATACTAATTTTTGACTAAACGATTAACCGAACGGCGCGAAAAAGGCCGCCGCGAATTAAGCGGCTTAGTCAAATATTAGTATTAAGTATCACGCCGGATACAAATTAAATAAAGCAGCGGGCCCGCCAAGGATGGCGGGCCCGCGTGTTTGTCAAAGAACTCAAATTCGAACTTTTTCCGGCGACATGCGCGTCGGAAAAAGTCCCTTTTGTCACGCAAGCGTGCGCTCTGCGTGCGCGCGGCGTGACGGCAGAGAAAAATATCTGAATTTCGCAAAATTCAGATATTTTTCCCGCACGTTCCCCTTGTCGGAAAAAGCCTGTCAGGGCTTTTTCCGACAGTCTGGCGGGCCCGCGTGTTTTCTGTTGAGATTTTCCGCTTCTGGGTGTATAATGGTTGATGAACAGGAGGCTCGTTTTTATGAACAAGGACAACGAATTTCTGGGTACCGAACCGGTGGGGCGGCTTCTGTTCAGGCTGGCGATCCCCACCATCGCGGCCCAGATCATCAACATGCTCTATAACATCGTGGACCGGATCTACATCGGCCACATGGGCGCCGACGGCGACCTGGCCCTGACGGGTGTGGGCGTCTGTATGCCTATCATCATGTTCGTCTCGGCCTTCGCCTCCCTCATCTGCCAGGGCGGCGCGCCCAGGGCCTCCATCTTCATGGGCAAGGGCGACAACCAATCCGCCCAACGCACCATGGGCGGGTGCTTTTCCGCGCAGATCATCGTCTCCGCCGCGCTGACGGCGGTACTGCTTCTGTGGAACAGGCCTCTTCTCCTGGCCTTCGGGGCTGAGGAGAGCACTATCGGCTACGCCACCCAGTACATGTCCGTGTACGCCCTGGGCACCGTGTTCGTGGAGGTGACCCTGGGCATGAACCAGTACATCACGGCCCAGGGCTTCGCCAGGACCGGTATGTACACGGTGCTCATCGGAGCCGTTTTGAACATCGTCTTGGATCCCGTTTTCATCTTCCTGTTCCATCTGGGCGTTCGCGGCGCGGCCCTGGCTACGGTGATCTCCCAGGCCGTCTCCGCCCTGTGGGTGGTCCGGTTCCTGTCCGGCCGCCGGTCCATCCTCCGTCTGGACCGGGACTCCCTGGTGATCCGCCCGGGGCTCCTTCTGCCATGTGTGGCCCTGGGCGTGGCGCCCTTCGTCATGCAGGCCAGCGAGAGCGTCATCTCCGTCTGCTTCAACACCTCCCTGCGCGCCTACGGCGGGACCGTGGCGGTGGGGAGCATGACCATCCTCTACTCCGTCATGCAGTTCGCCATGATGCCCCTGCAGGGGCTGGCCCAGGGCGCCCAGCCCATCTCCAGCTACAACTTCGGCGCCGGGAACGCCGCCAGAGTCAAGCGGGTGTTCAAGCTCCTGCTGATCACGAGCCTCACCTATTCCACCGCCCTGTGGGCGCTGATCATGGCCTTCCCCCAGGCGTTTGTCACCATGTTCAACTCAAAGCCGGAGCTGGTGGATTTCGCCTCCCGCGCTCTGCGGGTCTACTGCGCCGTGATGTTCCTGTTCGGCGCGCAGATCGCCTGCCAGATGACCTTCGTCAGCCTCGGCAAGGCCGCCGCCAGCGCCGTGGTGGCCATCGTGCGGAAATTTGTCCTGCTCCTGCCCCTCATTTACATCATGCCTCTCCTGATGGCGGACAAGACCATGGCCGTCTACACCGCCGAGCCCGTGGCGGATTTCCTGGCCGTCACCTTCACCGTGACGCTGTTCTCCGTCCAGTTCCGCAAGGCGCTGAAGTCCATTGAACCGCCCCGGACGTAATAAAAGATAAGCTGAGGGCCGCCCGCCGGGCGGCCCTTTTAAATTATTTCCTGCTGATTTCGCCCAAAAGCCCCCGGCAGCCCTCGTTCACGTCCCGCCAGGTGGCGTCAAAGTCCCCGGTGTACCAGGGATCGGCCACGTCCCGGGGATGGGGCGTGAAATCCAGAAGCAGCCTTACCTTCCCCTCCGGATCGCCGCCCAAAATGCGCAGCATATTGCGCAGATTGGCCCGGTCCATGCCCACGATCAGGTCAAACCGGCCATAATCCGCCGGCGTGATCTGCCGCGCGAATTTGCCCTCGCAGCCGATGCCGTGACGAGCCAGCTCCCGGCGGGCCGGAGGGTACACCGGATTGCCGATCTCCTCGGTGCTGGTGGCGGCGGACTCGGCGTAGACCTCCGCCCCCGCCTCCGCCGCCAGCTTCTTCATCACAAACTCCGCCATGGGACTGCGGCAGATGTTCCCATGGCAGACAAAAAGGATCCTTGTCATCTTTTCTCCCCAAATTACAGAAATCAAGGCCCCCTTGTCGCAAAGGGGGCCTTTTGCGTGACCTTATGCGGTTATCAAAGGTACAGCATCTCGGAGTAGGCCATGATGAACGGGCCCGCGCCCTTGCCCTCGTCGGCCATATAATACTCCGGCAGCTCGTAGTTGTTGGTGTTGTTGGCACTGGCCTTCAGGTAGATGTCCTCCAGGTGGTCGCCCCGGATCTTCAGCTCCACCATAGCCACAAAGCCCCGGATGGCGGCGTCCCTGTAGGACTCGTCCAGCCAACCGTTGCGCACGCCCTTCAGAATGGTATAGACGATCATAGCCGTGCCGCTGGTCTCCAGCCGGTTGGTCTCCGTGGTGGGCCAGTCGGCCACATTCGTCCACAACCCCTCGGGCTTCTGGTATTTGAGCATCCCGTCCACAAAGAGCTTCAGGGCCGCCTTGCGCTCCTCCAGATACGCCTCCGGCAGGACCTCCATCACGTCCACCATCGCCATGCCGTACCAGCCCATAGCCCGCGTCCAGTGAAAGGGGCACACGTCGGCGGCGGAGTTGGCCGCGTGGTAGTACATGCCGTCGGGGGCCAGCAGGGTGGAGGCCACCCAGCTCAACCGCTCATTCACCAGCGCCAGCTGCTTCTTGTCGCCGGTCAGAGCGGCGAAGTGAGAGATGAAGGGCTGGAGCATGTAGATGCCGTCCAGCCAAACCTTGTACTTGGGCGCCTTTTCGCGGGCCCAGCTGTGCCAGTAGTTGTGCCCCAGAGCCGCCTCTGTGTACTCCTTGGGGACGATGTGGCCTGTGGAGTTTACATAACTCTCATCTGTCAGATCCCGGTACAGCTCCCGGCAGACCTCCATGTAGTCGTCCTCGCCGTCGGAGGCGCGCACCAGGAGGGCGGCGGTCTTGTAGCAGTCCGCGCCGTGGTGATCCACATAGCCGCCCAGGTTCCGGCTGATATGCTTTTTCCCGTCGGGGCCGGTGACCAGCAGGGCGTCCAGATACCGGCGGACGTAGTCCAGATACACGCCGTCCTCGTCACCGCCGGCCTCGACGATGTCGAAAAGGCCCTCCATGACCACGCCGTTATAATAGCTCCAGTCAAAGAGATAGGGCTTCTCGGAGGGGGTGCGCTTCTCGTTGTCCCAGGTGAAAAACAGGTGTTCGTCAGCCACCACGGTTTCCGGAACGTTGACATCGGAGTTCACCGTCAGGGTGTCGATGTAGACCTTTGACCGGGCGACGGCCGCGTTGATCCTTGCCTTGTCCATGCTCAAGCTCCTTCCAATATTAAAAATTTTCCTATTTACAAGATACCATAAAATCCCCATTTTTGCAACATCAAATTGGCCCGCGGGCGCGGTGATTTACCGATGTTTTTCCAAAAAAGCTGAGGGCCGGTCAGTGACCGGCCCATCTGTTGAATGATACAGTTTACACGTTCCCGTGCCGGAAGCGCGGCAGGGGAGCGGGGCGGCGCGCCGGAAGCGCGCCTGTCAGGCGTACCCGCAGACGCCGGATGCACCAGACGCAGGCGGGGATGAGGAAGATGTCGGCGGCGATCCAGGCGGCGGGGGAGGCGGCGCAGGCCGCGGTATAGCCGAATACCGGCACAAAGAACCGGCCCACCACGGCCCTGGCCGCCATCTCAAAGACGCCCGACAGGATGGCGAAGGGGGAGTAGCCCATGCCCTGGATGGAGAAGCGGACGATGTTCACCAGCGCCAGGGGGAAGAAAAACGCGGTGTTCAGGATAATGAAGCGGCTGGCCAGGGCAGTGAGCAGCTCTACCTGTGTCTCCCGGGGATCGATGAACCACATGGCGCAGTAGGGGGCCAGCAGGAGCATCCCGGCAAAGGCCGCGCAGGACCAGATAAGCCCCAGGAGCGAGCAGTCCCGGACGCCCCGGCCCAGCCGGTCCAGCTTCCGGGCGCCCACGTTCTGCCCGCAGTAGGTGGCCATAGCCCCGCCCATGGCGTCGAAGGGGCAGGCCAGCAGCTGCGTCACCTTGGACCCCGCCGTGACGGCGGCCACATAGAGGCTCCCCAGCCGGTTGACGGCGGACTGAAGGATCACCGACCCGATGGCCGTCACGGAGTATTGAAGCCCCATGGGTACGCCCATGGACAGAAGATCGAGACAAAGCCTGGACTGAAAGCACCGCTCGGAGCGGGAGATACGGAGAATGGGGAACTTGCGCTGCACAAAGACAAGGCACGCCGCGCCGGAGACCCCCTGGGACACCACCGTGGCGACAGCCGCCCCCGCCACGCCCAGATGGAAGGCCAGGATCAGCGTCACGTCCAGAATAATATTCAAAACCGAGGACAGCGCCAGGAAGTAGACGGGCGTTTTGCTGTCCCCCAGGGAGCGGATGACCCCCGCCAGCAGATTGTAGAGATAGGTCACCGGGATGCCCATGAAGATGACAAAGATGTAGCTGTAGGACATGTCGATGATGTCCTCCGGCGTGTGCATGGCGACGAGGATGCGCCGGCACAGAAGGCCCGTGACCACCGTCATCACCAGGGCGAAGAGCGCGGACAGATACGCGGCGTTGGCCACGTACCGGCGCATTTTTTCGTGGTCCCCCGCGCCCATCTGCTGGGCCACGGGGATGGCGAAGCCGGAGCAGACGCCGGTGCAGAAGCCGATGATGAGAAAGCTCACCGACCCCGTGGCGCCCACCGCCGCCAGGGACTGGGCCCCTAAGAGCTTGCCGACGATCATGGTGTCCACCATGCTGTACATCTGCTGAAACAAAAGACCGAAAAGCGTGGGCAGGGCGAAGCCGAGGATCAGCTTCATGGGCCTGCCCTGGGTCAGATCGCGTGTCATGGAAAAATGCCTCCCGAAGTTACAATGGACATTGCCGGTTCTCACCGAACCTGCCACATTATAGCGCCGGGAGGAAAAATTGCAACATCAATTTTGCATAATCCTTTTACCGAATTCCAGAAATAATCCGACAAATTAATATGGACACCCGTCAGCTATAAGCTTTTTCCCGTTTACCTGTTTACATTTCAGGAAAAAACGATTATAATAATTATATAAAACAGTAAAACCAAAGCTGGCGGAGGGTAGAATATGCCTACGATATCGATGTTTTACGGGATTCTTGTGAGAATGTACGCGGAGAATGGGGGACAGCATAACACGCCGCACCTTCATGCCTCCGTTGGTGGGCAGGAGGTTGTGGTTGCGCTGGACGGGACGATCCTTGAGGGGGAAATCCCGAAGGCGAAGATGCACCTGCTCATCGCGTGGATGGAGATCCACAGAGATGAACTCTACGCGAACTGGCAGTTACTGAGCAACGGAGAGGGCGCCTATAAAATCGACCCTCTCAAATGAAGGGAGGAGCCTATGAATCCGAGACCTATTGCTGTGGAGCCGACAGGGGACAGAGAATTGTTGATCACGTTCCAGAACGGAGAAAAACGGATTTTTGATATGAAGCCCATGCTCAAAATGCCGTTATATAAGCCGCTGGAAAACCCGGTCCTATTTGCGAGAGCCCAGGCGGACGGCCTGTGCATTTACTGGAACGAGGATATAGACCTTTGCCCCGACAGGGCGTATCTTGATTCAAGACCGGCATGAGAAAACGCGGGAGGCCTTTGCCCCCCGCGTTTTCCGGATTATCCAGTAAATCTCCCCCGTCTGCTCATTCTTCACCCCAGCGCGTAGGGATCCCTCCCGATCCCGAACAGCTCATGGAGGACATATTTGAGGCTGTTTTCAAAGGTGACCGGCGTGTCATACCCGTCGGAGACGGTGACGGGGGTGTCCGGCGGGGCTTCCACCGTGACGCGGTAGCGGTAGGAGGCGGACAGGCCTACAAAAACCGTCACGGTTCCACGGTGGCTTTGAAGGGTGAGATTCGTCTCGTCATCGGCGTGCGAAAGCCGCATGTCCGCCTCCATGCCGTCCACGGTGACCTTGATCTCGGTGGAGTTGGTGAACAGCGTGTAGCTGTTCACCTCCCCGGCGGTGGTCTCCAGAGGGCCGGCGGTCAGATCGGTGACACCCTCCCATTCCGTGGGATCCCATTGGTAGTTGGTGTGATCCGCGTTGGGATCGGTGTCCTCCGCCGGCGGCTGGCTGAACAGGTGCGGGTGCTCCCTGGCCTCCATATCCTTCAGCGCCAGGTTGACGACGGTGTGGACAAAGAAACCGGCGGCGGCCAGGAAAATCAGGATGGCGACGGCGGCGATGACGGCCCGGCGCTTCTTGACCCTCCTTGCGTAGCCCGTGAGCTTCACCGCCTCGGGGCCAGGCGTCGTATTGGGGGTGCTCCCGCCCATGCGCGCAAGCCTCTCCCGGCAGGCGTCACACCCGGCGATGTGCGCCTCCAGCGACTTTTTGCTGTCCTCGGAGCAGGTGCCGTCAAGATAGGGGACCATCAGATCCCCGGCGATTTGACAGTTGATCTTCATGTTCGACCTCCATTTTCTCAATCAGCTTGTCCTTGGCCCGGTAGTAGGTGACCTTCGCCCAGGACTCGGTCTTTTCAAAGATCCCGGCGATGTCCTTGAAGCTCAGATCGCCGAAGACCCGTAGCGTAAAAACCTCCCTGTAGGGCTCGGGCAGGGCGTGGAGATGCCGGTGGATGAGCAGGGCCTGCTCCCGGTCGGAAAACCGGGAAAAGAGATCGGGCGACGGGCTCTCCGCCTCCGGGTCAAGCTCCGTCAGCCGCCCGCGCCGCTTGCGCTCCTTGCTGAGCGCGTTCCGCGCGATCTGGCACAGCCACGTCTCGATCCGGCTTTTTCCACGGAAGGAGCCGATGTGCAGGTACGCCTGATAGAAGGTCTCCCCGGTCAGCTCGTCCGCCAGCTCCGGATCCTGGCAGTGGGACAGCAAAAACCGGTACACCACCGGGGCGTATTTTTCAAAGACCTCCTGAAACTCGTCCATGCCCATCACCTCCCTTTGTAAGTTAGAGTCGGAAAAGAGAAAAAAGATACAGATCTTTATGAAAAATATTCAACCCGCGAATTTCCGGGAAATCCACCCCACAACGCCGTACGGGCCACATTGGGGCCCCGCACGGGTGCGCTGCCCGATGGGGAAAGGAGGAGCGAACCTGGCGAGTGAGCCCGAATACTTGGAGGGCGAGCCATCGCCGGTTCCGCGACGACGTCGGCGGCCCACGAATTCCCGGCGCATTTCGTCCACCGCACCCGTACGGGCCGGACACCCGGCCGGCCCGACGCACCGTCGAATTCCCGAAAATCTACCCCCAGAAACGTTGTAGGGGCCAGACCCGCTCGGCCCACACGCCGCACCATCGAATTTCCTCCCGCCAAATTCCCTCCGCATGGCGTACTTATTTGACCTCCCGCCTGCTCACGGGTGTTCATAGATTTGAACGACCACCCATTCTCCGGTGTCATTCCTTTCCACTTTCCAAAGAGAGGGGATGTTCCGGCTTCCGTGAGCGACACTGCCATCGTGATTGAAGGTTTCAGACGAGTAAAAAACCCAAATCCAACCCTCGTCTTTCCCAAGATGGGCGGACCACAGCTCTAAGGAATGTTCATTGAACGCCGTATCCCCATAACTGGCCGTATCTGTTGCGTACCGGGCGAGCAGGCCATACTTCTCTTCGTTTTCAACGCTTGTGTGCCGCACATCATGGAACGCCTGATCCGCCAGGCGCAAAACCGCCTGTGCTTCTGCGCGGTCAGAGGCGGAGCCGATGGAGATCGCTTTTGCGATTTGCTCGCCGCTATAATAGTTCCCCCTTGTCATAGGCCCCATTTCGATCAGGCGATAGACGGGGAAAAAGTGGAGCAGTACGCATACGATGATAAAAATACCGGCCATGACAGCCGCCACACAGCAGGCCCTTTTGCGGAATTTCTTACGGACAGCCTTCATGCACTTCATCACTTCCGCTTCCAAGCTTTCCCGCGGTTCATGACCGGCCTTTTCCGTCTTTGGCCCGGCCTTCAAGGCTTCCAGCTCCGCCGTACATGCCGGACAGTCCTTGAGATGTTCTTTGACAAATGTCCCCGTTTCATCGCTGACCATGTTCTCAAGGTACAGGGGCAGAATATCACGAACGATACCGCACTCATTTTTCATGTTCACTTTCCTCCAATCCGTGTTGTATCCTTTTTCTGGCCCGATGGTAGGTAACGCAAGCCCAGTTATCACTTTTCCCGTAGAGATCGCCGATTTCCTTGAAGGACAGCTCTCCGAATACACGCCACATGAATACCTCCTTATAGGGCTCGGAGATTTCATGCAGGATTTTTCGTATTTGGCGGGCATCCTCCCGTTTACCGATCTGCGTATCCATAAGCTCGTCCGCGGCGGCGATATTCTGTAAATCCGCCTCGTCGATACCGGATACTCTTTTGTTCTTTTTAAGATAAGAGTAATAGGTATTTTGGGCGATCCGGCAAAGCCAGACGCGCAGATCACAGTCGCCGCGAAACCCGTCTATGGAATTGATCGCCTTGAAAAAGGTCTCGCTTGTGATCTCCTCCGCCATATGCTCGTCGCCGCAAAGGCCCATGACATACAGGGTAACCGACTTGAAATAGGCGCGGTATATCTGTTCAAACTCCACTGTGCTCCCACCTCCTTTTGCCATTCATCCATAAGACTCCGTAAAGCAGGAAATCTTACCAACAAATTTTCGGAAATGTATTTTAATAATTGTAGGGGCCGCCCTCTCCGGGCGGCCCGTCGAATTTCCGACGCATTTCGTATAACGCACCCGTACGGGCCGGACACCCGGCCGGCCCGACGCACCGTCAAATTTCCAACACGCCCGCCCCAAAAAGGCTGCGGCTTCGCCGCCAATAAAATTGACGGGCCGCCAAAAGAGGCGGCCCCTGTTGTCGTGGTAGATTCTGTAAAATAGTACATTTACGGCGCTTCTCCGGCCAGGGAGGGACAAAGAAAAATTTTTTAAAAATACTTAAAAATAATGCTTGACAAATGCTTATGAATATGTTATAATACGCAATATAGAGATCCGGGAGGGGAAAAACTCCGGGGTTCAGCGGAGCTTTGCCATTTCAAAACGACAAGGGCTATACAGCGCCGCCGGGGCGGAGGTATTTTCCCGTCAGGCTCTCCTTTGAGGCGGCGATCTCCTCCGGGGTGCCGGCGGCCACGACGGCGCCGCCCTGGACACCTCCGCCGGGGCCCATATCCACCACGTAGTCGGCGTTTTTGATGAGGTCCAGGTCGTGCTCAATGACGATGACCGTGGCGCCGCTGTCCGTCAGCTCCCGGAACACGTGGAGCAGCGTCTCCACGTCCAGGGGATGGAGGCCGATGGTGGGCTCGTCAAAGACAAAGACGGCGTCGGCCTGCCCCCGGCCCAGCTCCCCAGCCAGCTTCAGCCGCTGGGCCTCGCCGCCGGACAGGCTGGGCGTCTCCTCGCCCAGGGTCAGATACCCCAGCCCCAGCGTGTGCAGGACTTGCAGACGCCGGGAGACCAGGGGCAGGTCGCCGCAGGCCTCCAGGGCCTCGTCCACGCTCATGTCCATCAGCTCCGGGAGGGTGCAGGCCCTGCCGCCCTTCTTCGGCTCCCGGCGGATGAGGGACGCGGCCTTAGCATACCGGGAACCGCCGCAGTCGGGGCAGGGGATGTCCACATCGGGCAAAAACTGCACGTCCAGGCTGATCTGGCCCGTGCCGTCACAGGTGGAACAGCGCAGAGAGCCGGTGTTGTAGGAGAAGGCCCCGGCCTTCAGGCCCCGCTTTCTGGCCTCCGGCGCCCGGGCGAACACCTTCCGCAGCTCGTCGTGGATGTCGGCGTAGGTGGCCACGGTGGAGCGGACGTTGATGCCGATGGGCGTGGCGTCGATGAGCTTCACCTGGCGTATGCCCTCGGCCTCGATGCTTTTCACATGGCCGGGGAGCTTTTTCCCGTGAATCGCCGCCTCCAGAGCGGGGACGAGGCTCTCTAAGACCAGCGTGGTCTTGCCCGAACCGGAGACGCCGGTGACGCAGATGAGCCGCCCCTTGGGGAAGGCGATCTCCAGCGGCTTTACCGTGTGGATAGGGCCGGTGGAGAGGCGCAGAACGCCCAGGTCGAACATCTCCTCCGCCCGGGCCCGCCGGCCGAAGTCGATGACCGCCTCGCCGGTGAGGTAGGGCCCGATCCGGGAGGCGGGATCGCGGGCGGCCTCCCAAAGGGGCCCCTGAGCGATGACGGCGCCGCCCTTGGCGCCGGCCTCCGGGCCCAGCTCGATGAGCCAGTCGGCGCGGCTGAGCACGTTGGTGTCGTGATCCACCAAAACCACCGTGTTTCCGTCGGACAGCAGATCCCGCATGACGCCGTCAAGGCCCTCCATATTGGCCGGATGGAGGCCGATGGACGGCTCGTCCAGCACATAGAGCACGCCGGTGGTGCGGTTGCGCACGGCCCGGGCCAGCTGCATCCGCTGGCGCTCCCCCGTGGAGAGGGTGGAGGCCGCCCGGTCCAGGGACAGGTAGGAGAGCCCCAGCTCCATGAGCCGGCGGGCCGCGTCCAGGAAGGACTGGCAGATGCTCTCCGCCATGGGCCGCATCTCCGGCGGCAGAGACGCCGGCACGCCCTTCACCCACTCCACCAGGTCGGAGAGAGTCATTTTACACACATCCGCCAGGGAGACGCCCCGGAGTCTGGGGGCCCGGGCGGCCTCGGACAGGCGTGTGCCGCCGCAGTCGGGGCACACATCCTGCTTTAAAAACTTCTCCACCCGCTTCATACCGGCCTCGTCCTTCACCTTGGAGAGGGCGTTTTCCACCGTGTAGGTGGCGTTGAAGTAGGTGAAATCCATATCCCCCGCCGCGCCGCTGGTGCGGTTCTGGTAGATGATGTTCTTCTTTACGGCGGGGCCGTGGAAGACGGTCTCCCGCTCCGCCTCTGTCAGCTCCCGGAAGGGCACATCGGTGCGGACGCCCATCTCCCGGGCGATGTCCTTCATCAGGGACCACATCAGGGTCTGCCAGGGCAGAACCGCGCCCTCGTCGATGGACAGGGACTCGTCGGGCACCAGGGTGGACTCGTCCACGGTGCGGACGATGCCGGTGCCGTCGCATGTTTTGCACGCGCCCTGGCTGTTGAAGGCCAACTCCTCCGCGCCGGGGGCAAAAAAGTGTTCCCCGCACGTGGGGCAAGTGAGCTCCAGCCCCGCCGCCACGTTCAGGGACGGGGGAACGTAGTGCCCGTTGGGGCACCGGTGGGAGGCCAGGCGGGAGAACATCAGCCGCAGGGAGTTTAAAAGCTCCGTCCCGGTGCCGAAGGTACTGCGGATACCCGGAACGCCGGGCCGCTGCCGCAGGGCCAGGGCGGCGGGGATATATAAGACCTCGTCCACCTGGGCCTTTTCCGCCTGGGTCATCCGCCGTCGGGTGTAGGTGGACAGGGACTCCAGATACCGCCGGGAGCCCTCGGCGTAGAGGATCCCCAGCGCCAGGGAGGACTTGCCCGACCCGGATACCCCCGCCACGGCCACCAGACGGTTCAGGGGGATGTCCACGTCGATGTTTTTCAGGTTGTGTACCCGCCCGCCGCGCACCTGGACGCAGGCGGGGGCGGCGCTTTCGTTCTTATCCATACAAAACCGCTCCTTGGATCGTACGATTCACAAATTTCGGTCACGCTGTCTCACAAAAGGGCAAAGGCGGCGTCCTCAAACCGCTTATATTCAAATTCCACCCGCCAGTCCACGTCCTTTTCCACCGGCTCGAAGTGCAGGGAGGCATACGCGGCCCTGAGCTTGCCCTGGGGCCTTCCGCCGACGGTGACGGCCGCCGGGCCGTCCGCCCCGCCGATGACGCCCATGACGGCGGCAAAGCCCCGCGCCTCCGGGGAGAGGGGGTCCTGGGGCTCCGCGCGCCGGGGCCTGTCGCCCTCGTCGCAGTCGCTGACATGGATACTCTCCTCCGGCTCCGGGGAGAGGGTATAGCTCATGGCCACCGTGTTGGTGGGGTAGACGTACCCGCCCGCGCCGAAGGTCCCCGCCGGGAGCGTCTGCCGCTCCAGCGCCCGCACCGTCAGGGTGTATTCGATGCCGCTGACCGGGTGGGTGAAAACGAAGGTGTCGCCGGGCTGATGGGCCTGAAAACGCGGCCCCGGCACATGATCCGGCTGCTGTTCCATGGTCAGGGAGAGCGATTTGATTTGCGGCCGGCGTTTCCACGGCCAGGGGAAGGAATACCGGGAAATGACCCACCCCCGGGAGGCGTCCAGCCCGTAGTGCTCCACGGCCCATTTGGCCTCCAGCTCGTTGGTGAAGCCCTCCGGCACACAGGGGTTGAAGCTCACGGCACAGCCCTGGGTAAAGCGCAGGGGCTTTCCGTTTACCTCCACACGGGGGCGGAGATCCATACGGAGCGGGTTTTCCAGATCCATTTGCATCCGCTGCTCCCGGGTGAAGTTCACAGCGGAGTCGTTCTCCGGCCTCAGGTCCCACTTGTCCGTAAAGGCGCGGATGTCCGCCGGCTCCACCCGCGCGCACAGGTCCAGCACCAGACCCTTGGCGCACAGGTACGCCGCCGGGATCAGCCAGGAACGGCCGGCCCAGGTGAACTCTTTCCCCAGGGGCAGCTCCTTCCCGGTCCGGGCCCGCCCCGAACGGTCCCAAAAGCCCCCGTCAAAGGTGACCTTCCATGCCGGGGGCGCCGGTTGTGCGGCGGGCTCCGGGACAAGATCATAGTAGTCCTCCGTATATTTGATCTTGCCGTAATCGAAGGAGGACTGCACCTCCTTGATGTATGCCCAGGGGCGCTCCATGGGCGTCAGGCCCAGGCGCTTTGCAATCTGGGAGAGGACTTCCCGCTGTTCCGGCGTGGGCGGATATTCCCGGAGGAAATCGTCAAACTGCGCCTCGTCCCACATCCACGCCTGCTCCAGGGCCGCCGTGTCGCCGCAGGCCAGCAGAAGCCGCAGAAAATCCGCAAAGCTCCGGGCCAGGGGGTGCACAAAGTGGGGCGGGGTGTTCATGGGACTGACGGCGAAAACCGTCCCGCCGAAGCCCCGGATAAAGCAGAAGTGGATGCCGTCCACCCCGGCCCAGCCGAAGATAGACGCGCCCTTTGGCGTGCAGAAGTACGGCGAGTTGTCCGTCCGCCGTCCCGCGCCCACCGCCGCCAGGTCGATCTCCCGCCGCAGAAATTTTTCAAACGTCTTATCCATTGTTTGGCCTCCTTAAATCCGTGATTTGCCCCGCGATATACGGGAAAAAGGGCTCGTAGGCCCATTAGCTTTCGGAACCGGTCGAGCCGCCCCGCAAATATTCCTCCCGGGTCAATTCCAGCTGAAGGATCCCGTCAACCATGCCCGTCTCCCGGAACCCAACCGCCTTGTGGATGTGATACGCCGCGTCGCGGGCCGTCTCAAAATCGTTGTGCAGGCGGGGAACGCCGTCTACCTTAAACGCCCGGTCCAGTAACAGGCGAAGTCCCCGCTTGCCGTACCCCTTTCCCCGCTCCGGGGCGTAGATCACGATCCCCATATCATACCAGCCGCGCTCCGGGTTATAGTGGTAATTCACATCACCCACAAAAGCCCCGTCACTTTTCCGCTGTAAAAATGCGTAGAACCGTTCCGGCTCTTTACCGATCCAAAACGCCTGTAGGTCCAGCCACTCCTCCTCCGGCGCGGGGATGCACCCGTCCGGCGGGAACCAGGGTGCGTTATAGGCCATCGTTGCCGGGTCGGACATCATTTTTACATAAAACCATCCGTCCTCCGGGCGAGGGATGTATAATTGAAGATCGTTTGGCATCTTTCCACGTCCTTCCGCAAATGCTTGATTTAGCGCACAAAGCGATAATACCTGAATCCGTCTTTTTCTTCTACGAACTTAAACCCGACCTTTTCAAGGACGTGCTGGCTTCGCGTATTCTTGACAACGGTATCGGCATTTACGGCGTTCATTCCCAGCGTGTCAAAGGCATATGTCAGCGCCAGCTTTTCCGCCGCCGTTCCATATCCATGCCCTTTAACAGAGTCGTTTTGAAGGTGTATGCTTAAGGTACATTCTTTACGTTCCCAATCGATCCGCTTTAGCTGAAGCTCGCCTATTGGCTTGCCGTCTCTCATGATGGCCAACAAAACACGGGAGGGGGTTTGCCTGGATTCAAAATACCTGTCTACGCCCGCTTCGTTGTAGTGATAGGGCTTGCATTCCTTCATGTCCATGTAGATGGCCGGATCATTTTGCCAACCTTCATATAAGGCTTGGCAAAGCTCCCTTGTCATCAGGCAAAGAGATACTTCCTCCATAATAAACCGCTTCCTCTTTCATCTGGAACTCCCGTCGGCTATGGCTTATTATACAGGAGAATCGCGCCGTTTGCAACAGGGCGCTTTACGGATCGGGCCGCGGGTGGTATACTGGAGGGGAATTGAAACAAAAACGGACGGGAGGGAACGGCATGAGAAGTACCATCGATCTGCACACCCACACCAGCGCCTCCGACGGGCTTTTGACGCCCGGGGAGCTGGCGGAGGCGGCTCTGGAGGCCGGCGTCACCACCCTGGCCGTCTGTGACCACGACACCGCCGCCGGGGCGGGGGAGCTTTTGAAGAACGCGCCGGCCGGTCTGCGATTTATCCCCGGCGTGGAGGTGAGCTCCAGGGCCAGGGGCGGCAGATGCCACCTTCTCGGCCTGGGGTGCGCCCTGGACCATCGCGCCTTTCTGCGCCTCATGGACACCGCCGGGGCGCTGCGCCGGGGAAAGCTGGAGGCGCGGATCGACTTCATCAAAAAGCTGGGCCTTTGTGTCCCGGAGGCTGAGTTTGACCGCCTGCGCGTCCTGCCCGGCGCCGGGAAGCCCCAGATGGCGGACGCGCTGGTGAAATACGGCTGCGCGCCGGACTTTCACACCGCCATCCGGGAGATCCTGGACAGATGTCCCGCCGTGGAGGACCGGGTGGAGGCGGGGGAGGTCATCGGGGCCATACGGGCCGCCGGCGGCGTGGCAGTCTGGGCCCATCCCTGGGGGGAGACGGGCAAGCGGACGCTGACGGAGGGGGAGTACCGGGCGTTACTGGCGGAGCTTCTGGACGACGGCCTCATGGCGATGGAGTGCTGGTACTCCCAATACAGTGTAGAAAAATGCGAAAAGCTGGAGCGGGACGCCCAAAAGCACGGCCTTCTTGTCTCCGGCGGCAGCGACTGCCACAGCCGGCCCGATACGGCGCCTTTGGGGACGCTGAACGCGGAGGGCCGCCCGGTAGATCCCGCGCGCCTGACGGTGCTGGAGAGACTGACGCGGTAAAAAGGGACTGTGAAATTGTATCCCGGAAAAGGCAAAAAGGAAACGAAAAAAGTAGGGGCCGCCCTCCCGGGCGACCCGTTTTACGTTTACCGCCGGTCTTCCATTATACGCCGTAGGGGCCGCACACCGGGCGGCCCGTCATTTAAATACGCGGCGAAGCCGCAACCTTTTTGACGGTGGGCGTTTATGAAAATTTGATACACGGGCCGCCCGGGTGTGCGGCCCGTACGGGTGCGTTATATGAAATGGGCCGGGAATTCGTGGGCCGCTGGATACACGAAAAATTTTTCGTTAAACGCCGTAAGGGCGGGTTCGAAAACCCGCCCTTTACGGTCCATAGATTTTTTCACTGCCTATCAGAAGGGGCATTATTCCTCGTTCTCGAAGCGGAGGGCCTTGTAGAGCAGGTTATAGAGCGTGGCGGCCTCCTCATGGGTCAGGTTGACGCAGGAGCCCACGGCGGCGGGGATGTCCACGGCCATGTCCCGCAGGGCCATACCGGCGTCGGTGACGGTGACGATCAGGTTCCGCTCGTCCTTTTCGGAGCGGGCGCGGGCCACATAGCCCTTTTGCTCCATCTTTTTCAACAGCGGCGTGAGGGTGCCGGAGTCCAGATACAGGCACTCGCCCAGCTCCTTCACGTTGACCTGACGGCGCTCCCACATGACCATCATGGCGATGTACTGGGTGTATGTGAGATCCAGCCTGTCCAGATAGGGCTTGTAGCGCTTGATGATCTCCCGTGAACAAGCGTACAAGGGGAAGCAGATTTGATTCTCCAGCCTCAGCGCGGCATATTTGTTGTCTTCCATAGTTTCCTCCATATTTTCCTCCGTGCGTTATATTTATTCAGAGCGCGGTTTCCCGCCGTGATGTACACGTTCCGCGCCCCTATAAAGCCCCCGGTGAGGAGCTTTTACGCCGATCGTTATCCGGCAAGCGCCTTCAGGGCATAGGCCGCGCACCGTTTGCAGTCCTCCGCGTCGGGACGCCCCTTGTGGGCCGGGCCAAAGGAGCCGCGGCAGTGGAAATCTTCCTTTTCCAGCGCCACGCCGTTTGCGTCGGCCACCTTCTTCATGGGCTTGTAGACGGACTTCATCATGGCGGAGGTCCCGAACAGCACGATCCTGCCGATATTGGCCCTGTTTTGGGCCACAAAGTCCTTTACGGCCCCGTCCACGTCAAAGGCGTAGTAGGAACAGCCCAGAAAGAGCGTGTCCACCGGCTCCCGGAGGGGCTCGGCCACCGTCAGGGCGGGGACCCCCACGGCCCCGGCTATGGCGTCGGCCAGCTTTTTGGTGTTGCCCGAGCGCGTAAAATAGCGGATGGCGGTTTTCATGCGGTTTTGCCTCCTAAATTTGCACTATCTTCCTTATTGTACGCCTTTCCAACAGCAATTGCAAGCCGTTCCGGCAAGAAGTTGGCCATCTTTCGCGGATATTTTCCGGACGCGGCGGCCATAACAGTACCTGCAAAAGATGATAGATTTTACACAATGCAAGTATATACTCTTTTAAGGTTGCTGTCAATAGGATTTTTAAAAATTATTTAGATATATAACTGATTCGCGAAAGCGCAACCGCGTGGGAGAAAGCTTCTGTCAGGCCCCGGCGAAGCGGAACACCGCGCCCAGGACGGCGGAGACGCCGATGAAGACGATGGGGTGGAGCTTTTTGAGGGGCTTTATCCGCATACAGATAAAGACGGCGGCGGCCAGCAGGAGGGCCGGCCAGCGGAAGAGGGTGGCGAGGGCGGTTTCCGCCCCCTGGAGATTCAGAAGCACGTTTTTGGCCACGCTCAGGCCCGCCGCCGCGATGAGGGCGGTGGAGGCGGGGCGCAGGCCCTTGAAGGCGGAATCCACCAGCCTCGACTCCCGGAACCGGGCCAGGAAGCCGGCGATGATCAGGATGACGATGATAGACGGCGTGATGAGGCCCAGGGTCGCCAGCACCGCGCCGGGGATCCCGGCGATGTGGAAGCCCACGTAGGTGGCCATATTGACGCCCATGGGGCCGGGGGTGGATTCGCTGACGGCGATCATGGTGGTCAGATCCGCGTCGGTGAACCAGCCGGTGGAGGCGCCCATGTCCCGCAGGAAGGGGATGGTGGCCAGGCCGCCGCCCACGGCGAAGAGCCCGGTCTTGAAAAATTCGTAGATAAGGCGCAGATAGATCATTCCTTGCCGCCTCCCTTCTTACCGGCGGGCATCCAGAGGATCACGCCCACCACGCCGGCGCAGACGATGAGCACGGCGGGGGAGACGACGGTATCCAGGAGCTTCCCCCACCAGGTGGCGGGGAAGGACACGAAATTGGAGACGCAGGCCAGCGCCAGGACGCACAGGAAGATGACCACGCTGGGGGAATTTTTCAAAGTGGTCTTACCCAGCTTCAGGACGCTGGAGGCGATCAGCGCCACCACACAGGCGTTGACGCCCGCCAGGGCGTTGCGCACCAGGGGGATGTCCGCGAAGTTGGTGAGGAAGGCGGCGATGAGGGTGATGATCACCAGGGACGGGAAGACCACGCCCAGGGTGGCTATAATGCCGCCCAGGATCCCCTTGTGCTTGCGGCCGATGAAGGTGGCCGTGTTCACCGCGATGATGCCCGGCGTACACTGGCCGATGGCGAAATAGTCGGTGAGCTCCGCGTCCGTGGCCCATTGGTGCTTCTCCACGATCTCCCGTTGGAGGATGGGCAGCATGGCGTAGCCGCCGCCAAAGGTCATGACGCCCACCTTGGCGAAGGTGAGAAACATCCGTAAGAGCTCCATGAAAACCTCCCTGAACCAATTTAATGTAAATTTGACCAATTCCTCGGACGGGGTTGACGATTCCCCCCTGAGACGGTAAACTTATGTTAACCTATCGCAAAAGAGGGAGGGGAACCATGAAAAAACGAAAGCTAAAGCATTTCCTGGCCGCGCTTTTGCTGTTGGCGGCGATTCTGCCTGGTTTTCAGCCGGGCGTAAAAGCGGCGGAAAGCATAGAAGCGGCGGATTTTACAGACATTCCGGCCCTGATACAGCGCCTTGACCGGGTGCTGTCGGGGGACGTGGAGCTGTACGGGGATATACGGTGCACGACCGCCGTCAGAGCGCCGCTGAACACCCGTTCGACGCCCCTGGGGAATACGTATTATGTAAAGTCAGCCTCGGGGAACGTCTACTCCGGGACGTCCTGCTACATATACGCCAACGCCGTGTACGCCACCCTTTTCGGGGACGTGCCCTGCCACGGGGACGACGTGGGCTGGCTCCACTCCCGTCGGGTGGCGGGCGATCTGGTGTCGGCCTCCTACGGCGGCTTCGTAAGTCTGGGCGTGGGCTTCGGGGCGCTGGTGCGCACCACGGCCAACAGCGACGGGAGCTACAACGGCGGCGCGGGCCACTCGCTGATCGTCCTGGGCTATGACCGGCAGGGGATCACCTGCCTGGAGGGCAACGCCGACGGGAAGGGGCTTGTCCGCGTGGCGGAAAAGAGCTGGGACGCTTTCAACAGCACGTACCTTACGGGAAAGGGACGGCGGATCAGCTTCATCGTCCAGCCCACGGAGATGTATTTGGAGGCGCTTGCCTCCGACGCCGGCGGCGCGAAGCGGGAGCCGGTGGGGTATTTTACCCAAAAGCGCGCCTACCGGGGGAGCTTTACGGACGTGCCGGCCGGGGCCTGGTTTGCCGCCGGCGTGCATGTGAGCTATGAGCTGGGACTGCTGGAGGGGCAGGGCACGGCCCGGTTTGGGCCCTATGGGACCGTCACCGTGGCCGAGGCCGTGGCGGTGTGCGCCAGATTCC
>CANRMY010000044.1 GCA_947631845.1 uncultured Oscillospiraceae bacterium
TTCCTCATGGTAGACACCCCTTTCAGAGAATTTTATCATTCCCTCTTTCGGTTGTCCACTTTTACTATACAACTTTCGAATTTTCTCTTTACGGCTTCTCTATTTTGTTCAACTTCCGGTTCACCACCTGCAAAAAGCCCTCCGGCAGGCGGTCCCGGAGCTGCTCCGGCGATTTGTCGTGGATCTGCTTCCAGTTGCCCTCGCCGGGGGTCAGGGGGAAGTTGGTGGCCAGCTTCATGTATTTGTTGATGACGGCGAAGGCCGCCGGGTCGGCGCAGAGGGCCTCAAAGGTGTCCCGGACGGACCAGCGTCCTTCAGGGAACGTAAGCTCTTCGGTCCGCTCACTCTCTTCCAGCTTCTCAAACCAGTTCCCGGTAAATTTGGCCCGCTCCCCGGCGTCGGGGAGGGCGTAGACCGCCGGCTCCGCCTCCACCCGCTCCAACGTCGTGGAATCGGAGGCGTGGGGCGTGCGGACGGTGATCCAATTCCGGCCGGGGCAGAGCGTCACGGCGTGTTCAAAGACCCGCTGCCCGCTCTCCGCCTTCGACCACCATACAAGGTCGTTGTTGACATAGAGCCGCGCCTCCGGCTCGTTGGTGTAGAATTTGATGACGGTCCGCTCCCCGGCCCGCTGGGCGTAGCGCTTGCCGCAGATATGGACCATGGGCTCCGGGTTCCAGTACGCCTTGTAGATATAATAGGCGTCCTTTTTCGTCCGCCGGTCCAGGGTGACCAGGCCCTTGTTGTTCCGGCCCCGGACGCCGCCCTCGTCCCTGTTGGCCGCGCCGAAGTCGAACATATTCCACACAAAGGAGCACCACAGCCAGGGGCGCTCGGCGATCACCTTCGCCATATGCTCGTGGTACAGGGCCTGGTATTCCTCGCTGTAATCCTTGCATCGGGGCTCCGGGCCGTGGTAGGTGAGGATGCCCTCACAGCCGTACTCGGAAAGGCCCAGGCACAGATCAGGCCGGGCGGCGTGAAACTCGTCCAGCCAGGGGCCGTTGTCCTCCACGCGCCCGCCGTACCAGCCCATGTAGTGGTTGTAGGCGATGACATCGGGGATGGCGTGCATCACGCTGTCCCGGGGCACGTTGGACAGGTGCGCCAGGGTGGTAAGGCGCGTGGGATCCAGCCTTTTCGCCAGCGCGTTCAGCGCCCGGAGGTTTTCGGGGATCTTGTCGTTCATGCCGCCGATGGTGATCTCGTTGGCCAGGCCCCAGAAGCAGATCGAGGGGTGGTTGTAGTTCTGGACGATCAGCTCCGTCAGCTGTTGGAGGCAGTTCTGATGGGCCGCCGGTTCGGGGTCGAAGACGCTGATGAAGGGGATCTCCGCCCAGACCACCAGGCCCAGCTCGTCGCAGGCGTCGTAAAAGTCCTGGCTGTGCTGATAGTGGGCCAGCCGCACGGCGTTGGCGCCCAGCTCCTTTATGATCTCAGCGTCCTCCCGGTGCTCCTCCGCGGTCAGGGCGTTTCCTTTGTAGAGCCTGTCCTGGTGGCGGGAGACGCCCCGCAGGGGCGTGGGGACGCCGTTCAGGAGAAAGCCCTTTCCGGGATCCACAGAGAAGGAGCGGACGCCGGTCCGGACGCTGACCTCATCCACCGCCTCGTTTCGGCGCTGGAGGGTGGCGGTGACGGTGTAGAGGTTCGGCGTATCCGGGCTCCACAACAGGGCGTCCGGCACGAACAGCTCCGCCGCCGCGCTGTCCGCGGGCCGTGTCCCGGCGGCCGCCTCCCGGCCCTCCGGGTCCCTGACGCTGTAGAGTACCGTGTAGTCCGGTTCGGCGTTATTGACAAAGCTCTCCAGGGCGAAGACCGCTCCGCCCTCCACGGGCCGGGGCGTCACCTTGAGGCCGGAGCCGCCGTAGTAGTCCAAATCAAAGTGGGCCTCCGGCACGCTTATGAGATTTACCCCCCGGTAGAGACCGCCGTAAAAGGTGAAGTCCGCCGTTTGGGGGTAGACCCCGTCCTTGTACGCGTTGGAGCAGTTGACGACCAGCAGATTGTCCCCCTCCGCCGCGCAAAGCTCCGTGATATCCGCCCGGAAGGCGGAGTAGCCGCCCTCGTGGGTCGCGGCCCTTTGGCCGTTCACGTACACCGCCGCCTGCTGGCCGGCGGCCGGGAGCTCCACATAGACGCGCCCGCCGTCCAGGGGCTGGCGGGGCATTCGGAAGGTCCTGGCGTACCAGCAGCTGCCCCGGTAATAGGTCTCCGCCCCGCCCTGGCCGTCAATATTGTTCCAGGTGTGGGGCAGTTCCACGCGCTCCCAGTCCTCCGGCAGGGCGGCGGGCAGGCCCGCGTCGGTTCTGGTGAAGCGCCAGTTGTCTTGAAGTGGGATCGTCTCGCGCATAGCAGGGCCTCCTTAAAACAACCGCGGCGACAATGCCGCGGTTGTTCACAAAAAGTTAATTATATTTATAATATTTTTACTTGACAAACAAGCATATTTATGGTATAATCCAACCTGCACGGAAGCAATCGCGTTACTCGTCCAGCTTGAGAACGGCCATAAACGCCTCGGTGGGGATCTGCACGGTTCCCAATTGACGCATTTTTTTCTTGCCCTCTTTTTGCTTTTCCAGGAGCTTCTTTTTCCGGGTGATGTCGCCGCCGTAGCACTTGGCCAGCACGTCCTTGCGGAGGGCCTTCACCGTCTCCCGGGCGATGATCTTGCCGCCGATGGCCGCCTGGACGGGCACCTCGAAGAGCTGACGGGGGATGTTGTCCTTCAGCTTCTCACACAGCTTCCGGGCCCTGGGGTACGCCTTTTCCCGGTGGGCGATGAAGGAGAGGGCGTCCACCTGGTCGCCGTTTAAGAGCATGTCCACCTTCACCAGATCCGAGGGCCTGTACTCGGCAAACTCATAATCCAGGGAGGCGTAGCCCCGGGTTTTGGCCTTCAGGGTGTCGAAGAAGTCGTAGATGATCTCGCCCAGGGGCATAAAGTAGCGCAGCTCCGCCAGGTTGGTGTCCAGGTACTGCATATCCCGATACTCGCCCCGGCGCTCCTGGCACATGGGCATGATGTTGCCCACAAATTCCGGCGGCGTGATGATGGAGGCCGCCACAAAGGGCTCCCGGGTCTCCAGAATGGCGGAGGGGTCGGGGTAGTTGTGGGGGTTGTCCACCATGACCACCGTGCCGTCGGTCTTGGTGACCTCATAGATGACGGAGGGCAGGGTGGTGATCAGATCCAGGTCAAACTCCCGCTCCAGGCGCTCCTGGATGATCTCCATGTGGAGCATCCCCAAAAAGCCGCATCGGAAGCCGAAGCCCAGGGCCGCCGAGGTCTCCGGCTCAAAGCTCAGGGAGGCGTCGTTGAGCTGCAGCTTTTCCAGGGCGTCCCGGAGGTCGGGGAATTTCGAGCCGTCCTCGGTGTAGATGCCGCAGTAGACCATCTGCCGGGCGGGACGGTAGCCGGGAAGGGGCTCCGGGGTGGGGCGGGCGGCCAGGGTCACGGTGTCGCCCACCTGGGTGTCCCGAACGTTCTTGATGGAGGCGGTAAAATAGCCCACCTCCCCGGCGTACAGGCCCTCCTCGGGCCGGTAGCTCTTGGGCAGCAGGTGGCTGCACTCCTCGATGTCGTACTCCGCGCCGGAGGCCATCATGCGGATGCGGTCGCCGGTGTGGAGCTGGCCGTCCATGAGCCGCACATACACCACCACGCCCCGGTAGGCGTCGTACTGGGAGTCGAAGATCAGCGCCCGGAGGGGGGCTTCCCGATCACCCCCGGGCGCGGGCACCTTCTCCACGACGGCCCTGAGGACGTCCTCCACGTTGGTGCCCAGCTTGGCGGAGATCTCGGGGGCGTCCATGGCCTCCAGGCCGATGACGTTCTCCACCTCCTCCTTGGCCTTTTTGGGGTCGGCGGCGGGCAGGTCGATCTTGTTGATCACCGGCACGATCTCCAGCTCGTGCTCCAGAGCCAGATAGGTGTTGGCCAGGGTCTGGGCCTCCACGCCCTGGGCCGCGTCCACCACCAGTACGGCCCCCTCGCAGGCGGCCAGGGAGCGGCTGACCTCGTAGCCGAAGTCCACGTGGCCCGGCGTGTCGATGAGGTTCAGGATATACGTATTCCCGTCATCGGCCTTGTAGTCGAGACGTATGGCCCGGGCCTTGATGGTGATGCCGTGCTCCCGCTCCAAGTCCATGTTGTCCAGAAGCTGGTCCTCCATCTCCCTGGTGGGCACCGCCCCGCACAGCTCAATGAGCCGGTCGGACAGCGTGGACTTGCCGTGGTCCACGTGGGCGATGATGGAAAAATTGCGAATCAAAGATTGGTCTGTCATAAGTCACGTTTCCTTTTGCCGAAAGGCGGCGGGGCCTCTTTCCGGCAGTTTTATCGTAAGACGGCGTACGTTACCGTATCTCCTCAATGAGGCGGTTGGCCTCGGCGGACAGCTCCGTCAGGCGGCCCACAAGCTTTTTAAATTCCTGGTAGCCGTCGAAGGAGCGGCCCAGCATGTAGTCGGCGGAGACATTGTAGTAGTCGCAGACGCGCACCACGAAGTCCAGCCTCGGCTCCCGGATGCCGTTTTCATAGTGGGACAGGAGCGCCTGGGAGATGCCCAGATCCGAGGCGGCCCTTCGCTGGCTGATCCCGCGCTCCGAGCGGAGGGCGGTGAGAATGTCGGGAAATTTTAAATCCACGGCCCCGCCCTCACGCCTTCAGATCGACGGAGTCGTCGTTGAAGATCCAATCGCGCACGTCGGTGACGGTATACTCCGTCTCGCCGATCCGGCAGACCACCCGGCGGATGCCGGCGTTGATGATGAACCGGCGGCACATGGAGCAGGGGGTCGTGTCCGTGAGAAGCTGGCCGGTCTTGGGGTTGCGGCCCGCCAGATACAGGGTGGAGCCCATGCAGTCCCGGCGGGAGGCGGAGATGATGGCGTTCTGCTCGGCGTGGACGGCCCTGCACAGCTCGTACCGCTCCCCGGAGGGGATCTGAAGGGTGTCCCGAAGACAGTGGCCCAGGTCGGCGCAGTTCTTCCGCCCCCGAGGGGCGCCGTTGTAGCCGGTGGAGATGATCTCGTCGTCCCGGACGATGATGGCCCCGTAGTGCCGGCGCATACAGGTGGAGCGCTCCGCCACCGTCTCGGCGATGTCCAGGTAGTAGTTGGTCTTGTCTGTCCTGTCGGTTTTGTCCATGGTGAACCCTCCCGGTCAAATTTATTCCTTTGTCCACATTATAACAAACTGTATAGAAAGGCGCAAGTATAAATTGAGAGAATGGGCGGCCGCCTGACCCCGGCGGGGGAATAAGGTATCCGCCTTATAGGCGGACGGAGATTTGCTTTTCTCTTTTTGGATTTCCAAAAGGAGAAAAGGCAACAAAAGAGGAAAAGAAACCAGGGGAGGGCTTTCGCACGTCGTCGCGGAACCGGCGATGGCTCGGGCTGCAAGTGTTCGCCCTCACTCGCACGGTTCGCTCCTCCTCTCCCCACGCGGCGACAGCCGCGCGGGGGCCCCTTTCCCCTGGACCCCACCTTTTAAAAACGACCACACAGGGGCCGCGGCCCCTATGTGGAGAACCCCGGGGGAGCGCCCGCACGAGAACAGGAGCAACGCTTTCGATTACCACACGATCAAAGCCGCATCAGCGTGGCCCAAAAGAGGACATCACGCCTCGTTGATAGAGCGGTGAGCGGCTAAGCGGGTTAGACGCTGAGACAATGCGTCAACGTACCGCGCGGATATGAATGGTACCATGGGTATCGTCTATTGCCGCGGCAGCCGTTCCGCCGTAACAAAACGCCAGGCCAAGATACCTGCCAGGCCCAAAAAATTGCTTTTCTCTTCTTTGAAGCTTTCTTCTCTTTTGTCAGCACAAAAGAGAAGAAAGCGTATTTTCCCCGCCCCTTATAAGGGGCGGAACCCCCGCCGGGGTAAGGCGGACGCCTTATAAAAATACATTAATTTTCCCCATTTACAAAGTTTTTGTTGACAACCGGGGGATAGATACGGTAAAATATAAGTCCTGCCGCGGAAACGGCGGGGGAATCCGCTACTGCTTCAGGCCCTGGGCCTGATGTCGAGTATAGATCCAAATTTTTTGATGGAGGTGTAACCTGATGAAGAGAACCTATCAGCCCAAGAAGCTTCAGCGCTCCAAGGAGCACGGCTTCCGCAAGAGAATGGCTACCGCCAACGGCCGCAAGGTTTTGGCCCGCCGCCGCGCCAAGGGTCGCCAGAGACTGACCCACTGATGAAGGGCTCGCGGTATCTTCAAACAGCGTTTTTCAAGGGCGGGACACCTCGCCCTTATGTGTGTTGAGAAGGTGAGCTGATGGAATTTTCCGCCTCCTTGAAGGAAAATTATGAATTCCGCCGCCTCTACCGCAAGGGAAAGAGCGCGGTGGGGCCCCATCTCGTCCTCTACGCTCAGCGCCGGGAACGGGAGAATAACCGGGTGGGCATCACCGTCAGCGCCAAGCTCGCAAAGGCCGTGCGCCGGAACAAGGTGCGCCGGAGGCTCCGGGAGGTCTACCGCCTCAACGAGGCGAAATTCCGCCGGGGCGTGGATCTGGTGATCGTGGTCCGGGGCCGGGGCGTCGCCGCGCCCTACCGGGTGCTGGAGCGGGAGGTACTGGAGCTGGCGAAAAGACTGGAGCTTTTGCGATGAAAAGGGTCCTGCTTTTCCTGATTCGGGTCTACCGGGAGGGCATATCGCCCGCCCGTCCCCCCTGCTGCCGGTTTTACCCCACCTGCTCGGCCTACGCCATGGAGGCCATCGAAAAATACGGCGCCCTCAAGGGCGGCTGGCTGGCCCTGAAGAGGATACTGCGCTGCAACCCCTTCAACAAATCGGATCCCTATGACCCCGTGCCCTGAACGGGCAAAAATCTACACCCGATGGGAGTGAACAAATGGATACCATAGCGAGGCCCTTTGGCCTGCTTCTGATGTTCCTCTACAACATCACCCACAACTACCTTTTCGCCATCGTGCTCTTCACCGTCATCGTGAAGCTGATCCTGATGCCCTTCCAGATGAAGAGCAAAAAGGGTATGATGCGCCAGCAGCTGCTGAATCCCGAGATCCAGGAGATCCAGAAAAAGCACGCGGCCAACCAGCAGAAGATGAACGAGGAGATGCAGAGGGTCTACCGGGAGGCCGGCGTCAGCCCCATGTCGGGCTGCCTCTGGTCGCTGCTGCCGTTCCCCATCCTCATCGCCCTCTACCAGGCCATCCGCAAGCCCCTCACCGTCATGATGGGCGTCCCCAAGGCGCTGGTGGAGGTCAGCAAGAACGGCGAGGCGGTGGGCGCCATCGCCAAGAAGCTGGCCGAGATGGGCTTTGACGTCCGTCAGCTTTTGCAGTCCCAGATCAGCGCCACCAAGTTCATCAACGACAACTTCGAGGCCTTCTCCGGCCTTTCGGACAAGCTCCGGCCCATGAACTTCACCGTCTTCGGACTGGATCTGTCCTCGGTGCCGAATTTCCGCATCTGGACTTTCGATTTCTCCTCCTTCAAGGTCCTGTGGCCGGCCCTGGGGCTGTTTTTGATCCCGGTGATCACCGCCTTCTTCCAGTGGCTTTCCACCAAGATCGCCACCAAGCTCCAGAAGGATATGCCGGGAGCTAATGTGGAGCAAATCGAAAAGACCAACAATTCCATGATGATGCTCCTTCTGGGGCCTGTCATGAGCCTTTGGTTCGCCTTTGTCCTCCCCGCCGCCATGGGCGTGTACTGGATGGTGAACGCGCTGTTCAGTATGCTGGTGGACGTGTTCCTGACCAAGCTCTACTCCAAGACCATGCTCGCCGACTTCGCCGAGAAGGAGGCCGCCAGGAAGGCCCGCGAGGCGGAGCTGGAGGCCAAACGGGCCGAGGCCGAGCGCCGTCGCGCGGAGAGCGACAATCTCCAGACCGAGAATACCTCCAAGAAGAAACAGCAGCAGAAGAAAAAGCAGGAGGCCGCCGGCCGGGCCCTGGAATATCAGCGGGCGCTGAACCCCGACGCCGGGGAGAAGTACAATCCCAGCCGCGTGGGGGATCGCCCCTTCGCCCGCGGCCGCGGTTACGACCCGGACCGGTATTCCTTTAACGGCATGGACGGCTCCGTGGCCGACACCTCCTCCATCGACGAGGAGCTGGACGAGGCCATGAAGGAAAAGCTCCAAAAGGCCGCCGAGGCCGAAGTCAAGCCCGAAACCGACAAAGACGGGACTGCCGCCGAGGCGCAGTCCGATAAGGAGAACGATCTATGATAAAATCTATTGAGGCGACCGGCCGCACTGAGGACGACGCCATTGCCAACGCCCTGCGTGAGCTTGGCATGAGCCGGGACGACGTGTCGGTCATGGTCTTAGAGCGGGCCAAGTCCGGCTTTTTCGGCTTTGGAGCTTCCCCCGCCAAAATAAAGGTCACCTGGGAGGAGCCGGATCCTGAGCCGGTCCCGGAACCCAAGCCCGCGCCCCGTCCCACAGCGAAGCCCGCGGCCCCCAAGGCCCCGGCAAAGCCCGCCGCCCCCAAGGCGGCACCCAAGCCCGCCCCCGCGGAGCACGAGCGCAAGCCCTCTACACCCGCCACGCCGGAGGATGTGGAGAAGGTGAGCGCCTTCCTGGACGGCCTTTTTGAGCGCATGGGCGTGGAGGCGAAGGCCGACGCCGTCATTGACCAGGAGACGGGCACCATCTGTGTGGAGCTGTCCGGCGAGCGCGTGGGCGCCCTCATCGGACGCCGGGGCGAGACGCTGGACGCCATTCAGCACCTGACCAACTATGTGCTGAACTCCGGCTCCGACGAGCGCACCAGGGTCAATATTGACGCGGAGAATTACCGCGCCAAGCGCGCCGACGCCCTGACCGGCCTTGCCCGCAAGACAGCCGCCAGAGTGGTTCGCTACCGCCGGAATCAGACCCTGGAGCCCATGAACGCCTATGAGCGCCATGTGATCCACACCGCCCTGCAGGACTTCGAGGGCGTCACCACCTATTCCACCGGCACGGAGCCCAACCGCCGCGTGGTGGTGGCCTACGACCCGGAGACCGCCCCCAAGGACGCCTACCAGCCCCGCCGGGACGACCGCCCGCGCCGGGATGACCGCCGCGACAGCCGGCCCCCGCGCCGCTCCGGAAGCGGCTATTCGTCCCGCCCCGCCTATCCCTCCGCCCCCCAGGCCCCCGAGAAGCCCCCGGTGGACAAGACGGTTCGGGAGTGGAACTGACAGTACGGGTTAAAAAGGCATTATTAATTTATATTGGAGGTACCAATATGTTTGAAGAAATCCGTGACATCATGGTCAGCACCCTGGATGTGGACGCCGACGCCATCACCGTCACCACCAATCTGCGCACCGACCTGGACATCGACTCTCTGGACCTGGTGGAGTTTGTCTCCGAGGTGGAGGATCACTTCGGCATCATGATCCCCCAGGACTCCCTTGAGGGCATCCAGACCGTGGGCGATTTCACCGAGCTGGTGGAAAAGCTGAATAAATAACAGGAACTCTCCATAAAATCCGGATAAATAGAGATCCCCGGGACCGAAAGGCACCGGGGATCTCAGTTTGTCAAAAGACTTATTCCCCGTAAAGGCGATCGGAGCCGCTGGGCCCGGCGTGTCCCGGAACGCGTCGTTTCCGGCGGTGAAGAACAAAAAATCGAAATATTATATCTTTTTCCTCCAATCCGGTGTTATAGCTTATGACGGGTGGTGACAGGCAGAATGGATGAACGGGAGCTGCTGGATAAGGCCAAACAAGGCGACGGCATGGCGATGGAGGCGCTGATAAACGCTTATTACAGCCGCGTTTTCGCGTTTTTCTACAAAAACACGGGGGATCATCATCAGTCCAAAGACCTGACCCAAGAGACTTTTATCAAAATGGTCGGCGGAATATCCGGCTACCGGCCTCAAAAGCCCTTCAAAAACTGGCTGTTTACCATAGCCTCCAATCATCTGAAAAACTATTACCGCTCCCTGTCCCGCCTGCCGGAGCGGCTGGAGCTTACGGAGGGATACGCGGCGACGAACCCGGAGCTTGACGCCAAAAGCGACATAGCTGCAGCGCTCTCTCACCTCCCTCCCGCGCAGAGGCAGGCGGTCATATTGCGGTACTACTTTGATTTTCCCATCAAGGACATCGCGAAAATCACCGGGGCCAGAGAATCCACCGTAAAAGCGAGGCTGCGGTATGCCCTTGAAAAGCTGAGAAAGGAGCTTACGATGTATGATGAATAGACCCTATCGATCAGCAGACAGGACAGGGCTTGAGCGGACGATTGCGCAAGCGCTCAAGACCGATTGCCCGCCCCCTGTCCCGCAGAGCGAAATAGACGCGGCGTGCAAAAGCGCGACAGCCCATTACCGGGAAAAACAGCGTATCTTTGACGCCGGCTTTTGGCGGGTTGTATTTTACTGCCGCTCGGCGTGGTCCCTCTTGTTTTGGATCGTCTGCGCCTTCCTGCTGGGAAGCTGTGCCGTCATGCCGCTTTTGTTTGGACCGGACGGCCGCGTTGAGCCCGCCGGGATCGTGACCGCCATATCCCCCGTACCCGTTATAACCTTCGCCCTGCGGGAGCTTCGACGCCGCGACGGGAGCCTTGCGGATATAGAGCGGACCTGTAAATACACGCCCGACAGGATCTATTTCGCGCGGCTGTGGCTGGGGATGCTCCTGAACGCGGGGCTGGTGGCCGTAGCGGGCGCGGTCGCCTTCTCCGGCCATGAGCATATCGCGCGGCTCTATCTCTGTTCATTCTCCGCCATGTTTTTTGTGGGGGCCGCCGCGCTTCTTCTCCTATCGCTCACCCGCAGTATACTGCCGCTTTCTATCGTCCTGTCGGCATGGGTTGTGTGCTCGGTTTGGCTCATGTCAGGTACAAAATTTTCGGACATGATCGCGCGCTCGAACGTACCTTTTCTCGCCGCTTTTACGCTCCTGGGCGCGGGAGCCTTTGCCGCCGCGACGATCCTCACGCGCAAAAAGCTGCGTCAGACAGGGTAAATCGTAATGCAAAATGCAAAAAGGGGGATACACCATGCTTTCTGTAAAAAACGTGACAAAGCGCTACGGTAATTTTACGGCTCTTGAAAATATTGAGCTTGAATTTACCCCCGGCGTCTACGGACTGCTGGCCCCAAACGGGGCGGGGAAGACAACGCTCATGAAAATGCTCACCACGCTGACCTTTCCCAGTGAAGGCGAGATCCTCTGGGATGGCACGGAGATCGGCAAGCTGGGCTCCCTCTACCGGGAAAAGCTGGGCTATCTTCCCCAACAGATGGGGTATTACCCGCAGTACACGCCCCGGCAGTATCTCAACTACCTCTCCGCCCTCAAAAGCCTCGACAAGCGCACCGCCGGGAGACGTATCCCGGAGCTTCTGGAGCTGGTGGGGCTTTCCGATGTATGCGATAAGAAGATGAAAAAATTCTCCGGCGGCATGATCCAGCGTGTGGGCATCGCCCAGGCGCTTTTGAATGAGCCGAAGCTTCTTATACTGGACGAGCCCACATCGGGCCTCGACCCCAAGGAGCGTGGGCGGTTTCGCAATATCCTGTCCGGTCTCTCCCGGGACTGCGTCGTTATTTTATCGACGCACATCGTCTCCGACGTGGAATCCGTGGCCAACGAGCTGATTTTTTTGAAGGACAAGCGCGTATTTTTGACCGGCTCCGCCCAGGAGCTTTGCCGCCGGCTTGACGGGACGATCTTTGAAACGTCGGTGCCGGATGGGGAGGTCGATGACTTTGAGCGCGCGCACTTCATCCTCTCCCGGCGGCAGGAGCAGGGGTACGTGTCCCTGCGCTTCACCGGCGGCGAAATCCCCGCCGGCACAAGGGCCGTCACGCCCACCCTTGAGGACGTATTCCTCACCACATACAGGTGACGGTATGAGACTGGTTGCACTTGAGCTTAAGCGGATCTTTTCGGATATGCTTTTGTGGGCGCTCATCGCCGCCTGCCTTGTCATAAACGGCATACTTGTTTGCTCGGGCAGGACTTCAAGCGCCCGCTATCGGGCATTGGATGAGCTTTGCGGCCCCATCACCGAAGCGTCTGTTTCGGAGCTTGAGGACGCCTGCCGCGAGCTCCTGCAAACCGCGCAGGAGCGGTATTTCCGGCTCTATGGAGCGGAAACGGAGGAGCTTGACGATTTGTACGCCCGCGGTTGTCTCAGCGAAGACGAGCTTTATCGGATGGAGCTTCTCTACCAATTAAGCTCCTACGGAAAAGCGGCGCTCGGCGGCAGCTACAGCTTTCCTCTGGACGAATTTGCCGCAAGCCGGGGCGAATATTTCACAAGCCAGGTGGAAAAAGCGTCCCAACGGCAGACGGAGCTTCGGAAGGACGGAGAGGCGGAATGGTTCACGGCGGCTCGATTCACCGAATCCCGAGAGGTACTCTACGGAAAGCTCCTGCCCGCCCTCTTCATTGAGGCCGCGGCTCTCGCTGTCTATATCGTCCTCCGGGCGATGGAGTCAGAGCGTGTTTTCGGTACGGCGGCAATCCTTTACAGTACCCGCGTCGGGCGAAGCGTCCGAATGTTAAGACTTATCCCGGTGATTATAGCGGTCACGGGTATTTTTGCCTCTCTGTCCGCGGCGGCATTGGGAGCGAACTTCGCGCTTTACCCCCAATCGTCGTCGCTTGCCTTCCCCGTCGCCGCGTCCGTGTACCCCACGGCGCTTCCGAAAACGTACATGACGGGGCTTGGACATCTTCTGGCGAGCTTGTCCGTCGGATACGCCCTCCTGCTGGTGTTTGTACTGCTGGCCGCCGCCGTGGGAACGGCGCTCCCCAACTCCTATTTTGGGCTCCTCGCCGCGGGTTCCGCAACGGGGATCATGGCGCTGGCGCAACGCTCATGCACCGAAAAAATCAGTATCGCGAATTTGCTCCTCTCCGGAAACCCCGTGGGACTTCTTCTCAAGTATCATGAGGGACGCTTTCTATTTCGGACAGGAGATCTCTTTTCCTACACCGCCGACTGTCGCTCCGTGCCGTTTTTTGAACTGATCGTACCGGCGGTCTGGCTTTTGGCCGGGGGCGTTTTGCTTTTCCTGTCCTGGCGATATTTCTGTAAAAAGGAGCTGTGACCATGAGGGCTGTGATGATGGAGCTTAAAAAGCTTTTTCGCTTAAAATACGCGGCTGTGGCGGCGGCGCTCCTTATGGTTCTATGCCTCGGGGTGCCGAAAGGTCAGGCAACAGCCGTAAAGATCACCCACACGGAGGCCTATCCTGAAAGGTTTACGGTGTATGAGGATTACAGCGTGGATGTGCTATTCAACGATTTTCTGCTGAAAACCTGCGGACAGACGGTGACGAAGGAGGAACTCGGCGGTTTGAAAGCCCTCCGCGACAGGCTTTGCGAGCAGGTCGCCAGGGCCGCCGCCGCAGATGAGGTGCTTTTGCGCATAGGGTGCGTGTTTGACGCTGAACGCGCGGAGTTTTACGGTACCGACCCCGACCGGTCCATATCGGAGGAGGATCAGATTTATGAGTGGTCCTGCGTCAACGGTCAAATGCGGCTTGACAACACCGACCACCCTATCGGCTTTATCAAACGCTTTGACTCTGTCATAGCCCAAACCGAACAGTACGGCAGTTACGCCGTGCTTGGCGGAGATATGCTGTGGCTTCTGCGAAAGAACACGGGGATCGTGACGTGGTTTTCCGTCGCCGCGCTGATGCTCACGATCCCCTACGGCGTGTCCGAGGTGAGAAGTCACACGGAAGCATTGACGTACACCACAAAAGCCGGGAGGAAAGCTTTTCTCCAAAAGCTTCTGGCGGCAGGGATCGCCGGCGCTGTCATAATCGTGTCCGGCGCGGCTTTGGCGTTTGCGCTGTTTTCCGGCTGGGACGTAGGCCGGTATTACGGCTGTGATATCAGCTCCGCGATGGCCGAGCTCCACGGCGTGCCGCCTGACACATACAGGGGGATCACGTTTTTGGGCTATTACGCCTCCCGTGTGCTCGCCATGGCCCTTGTGGGGGTATGTGGAAATCTGCTGGCGGGGATCGTATCGCTCCATTCGCCAAATGCTGTGTCAGCCGCGGGCATTTGTCTGCCTGTCGTCGCGCTGGAGCTGTTTGTACGGCTCCGCTATATCGACGACTACACCGCGCCCGCGCAAAGCGCCCCCGTCTGGGAGCTTCCCGCCGTTGCAATGGTAGTGACCCTCACGTCGCTGACGGCCGTCACCGTCGCGCAGTGGCGAAAACGCCGCTGTCAATTTTGAGGAGAATATAAAACTTCGCCCTACGACCGCGTTGTGTCCCGCTTGCCGCCCTCTCGTGCGGTTTTAAGGTGACGGGAGTCGAACCCGCGCCGCTCCACGCGGGTTCGATTCCCGTCACCTTAGGGCAGAAAGCGGGGCGCGAACACCTCCGCAGAGCCAACGGCGAGGGAAATATACGGAAAAGGCCGGACGGGAGACGGGAAGGATAGTACAGCGCGATCAGCAATTCAAAGATCTCAAAGCCCACATCATACCCCCGCCGGGGGGGTTCTTTCTTTCTGGAGGCGGGTCAATGTTATTTTGCGTTACCACTTGACTAATGCCCCTGAAAAAAGGTAAAATATAAGATAGGCCAATTTTGACCGCAGAGAGAGACCGGGGGGAAGGCTATGAGGATCGGCTTTGACAACGACAAATATTTAAAGCTCCAGTCGGAGCATATCAACCAGCGCATCGGCGAATTCGGCGGCAAGCTCTACATGGAGTTCGGCGGCAAGCTTTTTGACGACTACCACGCGTCCCGGGTGCTTCCCGGCTTCGAGCCGGACAGCAAGATCAAGATGCTGGCGACGCTGCGGGACAAGGCGGAGATCGTCATCGCGGTGAACGCCGGCGACATCGCCAAAAACAAGGTCAGGGGCGACTACGGCATCACCTACGATCTGGATGTTCTGCGGCTCATTGACGCCTTCCGGGGCTTCGACCTCTATGTGGGGAGCGTCGTCATCACCCAATTTGCCGGTCAGAGCGCCGCCGAGGCCTTCCAGAAGCGCCTGGAGGCCCTGGGGGTGAGGGTCTACCGGCACTACCCCATCGAGGGATATCCGGCCAACATCGATAAAATCGTCTCCGACGAGGGCTACGGCCGCAACGACTACATTGAGACGACCCGCCCCCTGGTGGTGGTCACCGCGCCGGGGCCGGGCAGCGGGAAGATGGCCACCTGCCTGTCCCAGCTCTACCACGACGGCAAACGGGGGATTCAGGCGGGGTACGCCAAGTTTGAGACCTTCCCCATCTGGAATCTGCCCCTGAAGCATCCGGTGAACGTGGCCTACGAGGCCGCCACCGCGGACCTCAACGACGTCAACATGATCGACCCCTTCCATCTGGAGGCCTACGGGACGCTGGCGGTGAACTACAACCGGGATGTGGACACCTTCCCGGTGCTGTCGGCGCTCTTTCAGCGGCTCACCGGTGGGGAGTGCCCCTACAAGTCCCCCACGGATATGGGCGTCAACATGGCGGGCTTCTGCATCGTGGATGACGCGGTCTGTCAGGAGGCGTCCCGGCGGGAGATCGTCCGCCGGTATCTGTCGGCCTGCTGTGCCCGCACCAAGGGTCAGCCCGCCGGCGGGGACGTGGACAAGCTGAAGCTTTTGATGAACACCGTGGGCACCTCCGAGGCCGACCGTCCCGGCCGGGCGGAGGCATTGAAAAAGGCGGAGGAGACAGGCGAGCCGGCGGCCTCTATGGAGCTTCCCGACGGCAGGATCGTCACGGGCAAGACCTCCAAGCTGTTGGGCGCCACCAGCGCCGCCCTCCTGGACGCGCTGAAGGCATTGGGCGGCATCGACGACAGTATCCGCCTCCTGGCGCCGGCCATTCTGGAGCCGGTGCAGGATCTGAAGGTGAACCACCTGGGGAACGTGAATCCCAGATTACATACGGACGAGGTGCTTTTGGCCCTCTCCATATGCGCCGTGACAAATCCCCTGGCCGAGATCGCCATGCAGCAGATCGAGCGGCTGGAGGGCAGCGAGCTCCACTCCACGGTGATCCTCTCCCAGGTGGACGAAAATCTGATGAAAAAGCTGGGCGTCAACGTCACCTGCGAGCCGGTGTACGAGACGAACAAGCTCTATCATAAATAATCCCCCTCCGTGGGGATCCCCGGCGAGGCTTTTATGGAACTTTCCGATTTGGCCCGGCGTCTCAGCTCCGGGCGGCTGTTTCACGCGTATATCATCACCGGGGCGGACGCGGGGACCCGTGAGCGCGCCGGGAATCTCATCGCCCGGGCGGCGGTCTGTCAGGCGGAGCGCGGCGTGCCCTGCGGGGCGTGCCGGGACTGCGTCAAGGCGGAGCGCGGCGTCCACCCGGACATCGAGACGGTCCGGCGGGAGAAGGACGCGGCTTTTCACAACGTGGAGGCCATGCGGGCCCTGCGGGCCAGGGCGGCGGTGGTCCCCAACGAGGCGCGGCGCGGCGTACACATCATCGCCGAGGCGGACCTGATGAACGCCCAGGCCCAGAACGCCATGCTGAAGATCCTGGAGGAGCCGCCCAGCCACGCGGTGTTCATCCTCTTGGCGGACAACCCGGAGATGCTTTTGGAGACGGTGCGCTCCCGGTGCGAGACGGTCGTCCTGACGCCGGAGGAGGCCGTTCTGGAGGAGAAGCTTGTGGATACGGCCGCGGCGCTCACGGAGGCATATCTGCGGGAGGACGATCTGGGACTGGTGAAGGCGGTCAGGGCGCTGGAGAAGCTTTCGAAGCCGGAGAGCTTCGACCTGGTGACGGCCCTCCGCCGGGAGGCTCTGCGGAAGAGCGGAGAGCTGACGCCCGCGCGGCGGAAGCGGCTGCTGGACACGCTGGATACCGCCGACAGGATGGTTTTTGCCAATATAAAGGGGAACGTCCTGGGCGGATATCTGCTGGCGGCGCTGTGCGGGACGGAATAATATCCACCAATGTTGATAGTATATTTAATTTTAGCCGTTTTTCTCCCCGGCTGACGCCGGGAACCGAAAAACATGGCACAGTAACCATTCCCGCGCGGCGGGTATGGTATGATATGGGTTTTGCCTTGAAATCGCCGGCTTCTGCCGGAAAGGAGTGAGTTTGCGTTGACCGAGGTCATCAGTGTAAAATTCAGGAACAAGGGGAAGGTATACTTCTTTGCCCCCAATGGATTGACCGTAGAGAAGGGCGCCAATGTGATCGTTGAGACAGCCAAGGGGCTGGAATTTGCCGAATGTGCCACGGGGAACCACCAGGTTGACGATGAGACGGTCCATCCGCCCCTGCGGCCGGTGGTGCGCCTCGCCACGGCGGAGGATGTGAAGCGGGCGGAGGAGAACCGCCGGCGGGAGAAGGACGCCGCCGAGGTGTGCCGCCAGCGGATCGCCAAGCACGGCCTGGACATGAAATTAGTGGATGTGGAGTACAATTTCGAGGGGAGCAAGCTCCTGTTCTTCTTCACCGCCGAAGGGCGTGTGGACTTCCGGGAGCTGGTGAAGGAGCTGGCGGGCATCTTCAAGACGCGCATAGAGCTGCGGCAAATCGGTGTCCGGGACGAGGCGCGGATGCTGGGGGGACTGGGCATTTGCGGAAGGCCCTTCTGCTGCGCGCAGTTTTTGGACGATTTCCAGCCCGTGTCCATCAAGATGGCCAAGACACAGGGGTTGAGCCTGAATCCCGCCAAGATCTCCGGCTCCTGCGGCAGGCTTATGTGCTGTCTCAAATATGAGCAGGACGCCTACGAGGAGCTGGTGCAGAGCGTCCCCAAGGTCGACGCCTTTGTGGAGACGCCCGCCGGTGTGGGCACGGTGGTAGATGTGAATCTGCTGAAGGGAACCGTCCGGGTCAGACTGGAGGAGCAAGGCGATACGTCCATGAAGACCTTTGAGGCCGCCGAGATCACGGTACTGGGCGGAAAAGCCAAGCGGGCGGAATATCTGGCGGCCCGTGCCGAGGGGGCGGTCGAGGCGCCTCCGGCGAGACTGACGCAGACGAGAGCGCGGCGGTCAGGCGCGGAGCGGGCGGATAATCGCGAAAAAGCCGAGCAGGAGCGGACAGCGCCCGAGAGCCGGGAGCCGGGTGGCGCGCAGATCCAGCCCGTCGAGGCCGCTGAAGGCGAAAAAAGGGCGGGCGCGCAGCCCAAAAATCGCGGCGGCAGGCCCAGGCAGGCCCAGGGGAGAAAGCCGGCGGCACAGCAACAGCGGCCCCGTACCGCCGAGCAGAACCGGCAGAACGACCAGCGCAGGAACGACGGGCCATCCGGGGGCGACGAACAGCGTCGGAACCAAAACAACGCCCGGAGAAAGCGCTACCGTTACTCCGGCCCGCGCCGCAATCCCGACGGCGGCCAGAACGGCGAGGGAAACAAGGGCGAATAAGCGCGAAAAGTTTTATAAGAAAACTACTTGACACGCCCGAAAGGGTGTGGTATCATGATATAGCTGAGGGAAACCTCACTATATCGCGGGGTAGAGCAGTTGGTAGCTCGTCGGGCTCATAACCCGGAGGTCGTAGGTTCAAGTCCTTCCCCCGCAACCATAAAACGCCGGACTTCGCAAGAAATCCGGCACTTTTTATAACTTTTTTGAGGCTTTTCGGTTGGAATGATGTACCAAGTTCGCGTCTGATGCTTATCTGATGCAGTTTTTCGGGTTTTTGTTTGAAGCTGTGATGCAGTTGCTTCACCATTCCATGGTCATCCTTGGGTACGGTTGCGGGTCTGGTTGGGGTGGGGCGGCGTAGAGATCGTCCAGGCGCTGGACACTCTGGCGCTTGTGGTCGTCGATGGCGTGGCCGTACTTGTCCATGGTCACCGAGGGGTTGGCGTGGCCGAGGAGCCTTGAGAGTGTGACGATGTCCATGCCCTGCTCCAAGCTCCGGGTAGCGAAGGTATGGCGGAGGGCGTGGAAGTTTGCGTCCTTGATTCCCGCTTGCCTCACACACCGCTTGAACAGATCCTCATAGGTCCGCGGCTCGTAGGGGTCGCCGTTCTCCTGGCAGAACACGTACCCGTCCGGATTGTAGGACGGGTACTGTTTCTTTATGGACAGTTGGATGTTCATGTACTGCTGGAAGTCTTTGTAGAGGCTGTCGGTCATGTAGACTGTTCTGCGGGAGCTGGAGGTCTTGGTGCTTTCAACTGTTTTGACGCTTGTGGCTGTTTCGATGGAGTCGTCGAAGTTCGGGAGCCTGTTCCTCGTTTCGCAGACCCTTATTGAGTGGTCGTCCATGTTGACGTTCTTCCACCGCAGCCCGCACAGCTCACCGATCCGCAGGCCAGTGAACAGGTCGAAGATGATCCCGAAGGCGGCGGGCTCCGGAGCCAGACGCGCAGCGGCGATGAGGCGGGACTGTTCCTCCCGGTCCAGGACGCGCATCTCCTTCTTCTCTGCTTTTGGGAGGCGGACGCTCTCGACGAGGTTGACGGTGATCATTCCGTTCTTCAGCGCCTGGTCGAAGGCGATGTGCATCATGTTGCGGATGTTGGTCAGCGTCTTTGGAGACAGGCCGCCCTGACGCTGGAGGTTGCCGTTGGCGCCGCGGTCATTGAAGAATGCCTGCAGCTCGTCGGCGGTGATGGTGTTCATGTACTTCTCACCGATCATGGGCTTGATGTGGGCGCGGATGTACAACTCGTAGCTGCAATAGGTGGAGAGCTTGACCGAAGGCTTGGCGTATGTCTCAAGCCAACGGTCGAACCAGTCGCCCACGGTAATGACGCCGGCTGTCCTTGCGGGGGAAGGGCCGTTGGAGGCTCTTGAGAGCGTGGTCGCGTTGGCTTTGTTGAGCGATTCGATGAACAGACGGGCCTCAGCTTTCTTCTTGAATCGTCTGGTCCTGCGTTTGCCGTCCTCATTGAACTGGTAAACCCACGTTTTATCCTTGGCCTGATAGAGACTGCCGGTTCCCTTTTCGTTTCTCGCCATCATCACACCCCCATTCCCGCCGCCTGATCCGCCCAGCGCCGGATGTGTTCTCTGGACATCACCACGCGCCTGCCGATGTGGATGCAGGGGATATTGCCCTGGGCCACCATACGGTAGGCCGTGGCGCGTGAGACGCCGAAGAGGACAGAGAAGTCCGAGACTGTGCAGAAATCAGGAAGGTCATCTATGCTGTGGTAAATTTGTTTTTTCATTATCATCCCTTCTGTAAATCAGAATGTGTTTATTTTTATACGGGGACCGCTCCAGAACACAGAGCAGTCCCTTGGTTGTTTTTGATACTTACTTCTTACTTCTTACGGCTTCCATTCGACACTACTTCCCGAAGCCAAGGGCGTACAACTGGACCGCGTCTGGCGCACCGCAAGGGTATTTCCGCGCCAACTATGTTGGCTTGGTCAACGCGCACCGGGAATCTCACCCCTCCGAGGATCTCTCCGAGCTGCCCCCATTGCTTGAGTCTGTGGCTGGGCAGGGGT
>CANRMY010000045.1 GCA_947631845.1 uncultured Oscillospiraceae bacterium
TCCTCATGGTAGACACCCCTTTCAGAGAATTTTATCATTCCCTCTTTCGGTTGTCCACTTTTACTATACAACTTTCTCTTTTCTCTTTTTGCAAGCTTTTTCTCTTTTCCGTTTTGGGAAAAAAGAAAAAGCTGTTTTTCCCCGCCCTTATAAGGGCGGAATCCTTATAATTAGATCCTTGCCACGCCCGTACGGCGGGCGGCGGCGGATACGGCGGCGGCCACGGCGGGGCCCACGCGCTTATCGAAGGCGGCGGGGATGATGTAGTCCGCGCTCAGCTCCTCATCGCTGATGAGGCCCGCCAGCGCTTCGGCGGCGGCCATCTTCATCTCCTCGTTGATATCGGAGGCGCGCACGTCGAAGGTGCCCCGGAAGATGCCGGGGAAGGCCAGGACGTTGTTGATCTGGTTGGGGTAATCGCTTCTGCCCGTGGCGATGACGGCGGCGCCGCCGGCCTTGGCGTCCTCGGGGAAGATCTCGGGCGTGGGGTTGGCGCAGGCGAAGATAATGGCGTCGCGGGCCATGGTCTTCACCATGTCGCGTGTCAGCGTGCCGGGGCCGGAGACGCCGATGAACACGTCCGCGCCGGCGATCACGTCGGCCAGCTTGCCGGTCTTGCGCTCTAAGTTCGTGACCTCCGCCATCTCGGCCTTGATCCAGTTCAGATTTTCCCGGCCCTGATAGATGGCGCCGGTGCGGTCGGTCATGATGATATCCTTGAAGCCGGCGGAGAGCAGGAGCTTGACGATGGCCACGGCGGCGGCGCCCGCGCCGGAGGTGACGATCCTCACGTCCTCCTTCTTTTTGCCCACCACCTTCAGGGCGTTGGTGAGGCCTGCCAGGGTGATGACGGCGGTGCCGTGCTGGTCGTCGTGGAAGATGGGGATGTCGCAGCGCTCCTTGAGCTTGCGCTCGATCTCAAAGCACCGGGGGGCGGAGATGTCCTCCAGGTTGATGCCGCCGAAGGAGCCGGAGATCAGGGCCACGGTGTTCACGAACTCGTCCACGTCCTTTGTCTTTACGCAGAGGGGGAAGGCGTCCACGCCGCCGAAGGCCTTGAAGAGCACGCATTTGCCCTCCATGACGGGCATACCGGCCTCCGGGCCGATGTCGCCCAGGCCGAGAACGGCGGTGCCGTCGGTGATGACGGCGCACAGGTTGTGGCGGAGGGTCAGGTCGTAGCTTTTATCGATGTCCTTCTGGATCTCCAGGCACGGCTGGGCCACGCCGGGGGTGTAGGCAAGGCTCAGATCCTCCTTGGAGGCCACGGGGACGCGGGTGTTGATCTCGATTTTGCCCTTCCACTCACCGTGGAGGCGCAGGGACTCTTTGGCGTAATCCATTTGGGGATCCTCCTGAAACAATTTTATTAACGGGAACATTATACCTTAAAGGTGTGAAATCCGAAAGACGGAAAGTCCACGAAAAAAGCCCCCCTTCCGGGGGGACTTTTTATCACAGTTGTAGGGGCCGGCCGGCGTCGTCGCGGAACCGGCGATGGCTCGCCCTCCAAGCATTCGGGCTCACTCGCTCGGTTCGCTCCTCCTTTCCCCATCGGGCGACGGCCCGATGGGGGCCCCAATGCGGCCCGTACGGCGTTTTTCGAAAGGCTTACGGGTATTCAGAAGACGTCAGCTGACGCGGTAATGGCCCACGATCTGGTCCTTATACCGCTCCAGGACGTCCTCCTCGTACCGGAGCTGGGACTTTCCGGCGTGGTGGATCAGGAACGGGACGCCCTTTTTGTTCCGCGCGTCGGAGACGATGCCGATGTGGTTTCGGAAGATGACGATGTCCCCGCCCTGCCACTCCCCGATGTCGTCGAGCTCCGTGGTGAGGGCGCGGGCGGTATTTTTGAAGTAGACCGCCAGGTTCCGGACGCGCCGGAAGTCGATCTTCCGGTCGGGGGTCGCGATATCGTACTGCTCCGGGGCGCCCAGCACATCCGCGTTTACCAGCTCCATCAGGTCATAGCCCGCGCCCCGGAGGGCGAAGGCCACCACGTCCGTGCAGACGCCGCAGCCGTCGTCGGGGTAGCCGGAGGCGTAATAGGCGCTCTTGTACACGGGCTTCAAGGCCACATAGGCCCGGGCGCTTTGCAGGATATCCGTCTGGTCGTCCACACCGTCGCCGTCGGCGTCCACGGCGCTCACACAGGCCGGGATGCCGAAATCGGCGTTGGTAAAGCGTTTGTGGGGCAGGATGTTCAGGCTGTAGAGAACATACACCGCGACGATTACCGCGGCGGAGAGACAGAGGGTGAGCAGGAACGGTGAACTTTTGCGCTTCATGGGATCCTCCCGCGTGTGAAAACCGGCCGGTGGGATCACCGGCCGGCGCGATATAGATGGCTTAAAACAGGTTTTTCAGCTTATCCTTGAGGGAGCCGGCGGCGTCGCCCAGCTTATCCAGGTCCACCTTGGCCTTCACGCCGTCGGCGACCTTTTTGAGCATGTCGTCGGGGAGATCGACGCCCAGAAGGCCCTCCACGGTCTTGACGGGATCCTTCTTGAAGCTCTCCATGAGGCCGGCGTCGCTTTTGAGCTTGCCCGCGACCTCTTCGATCTTCTCTTTGATGTTCACCATCACTCCTGCTCCTCCACGGGCGCGTCGGGGGCGTTCTTCTTCACGGACTCCACGCCGTTCTGGCAGGTCGCCTTGCTCTTATACCCCTCGCTGGCCAGGATGGGCTCGCCGTTGGCGGCCTTCAGGCGGAAGCGGTACTCGCCGGCCTTGTCCAGATAGATCTCGAACTTGGGGTGCTTGACGGGGGTGTACCCCTCCACGGTCTGATCCTCCACGCCGGCGGCGGGGGCGTTCTTCTTCACGGACGCGATGCCGTTCAGGCAGGCGCTCTCGGTGGTATAGACCTCGCTGACACCGATGGGTTCGCCGTTGGCGGCCTTGAGTACGAAGTTGAAGCCTGTGGCGGTCTTTTTGTAAACAAATTTACCCATGGGGAATTGCCTCCTTGTATTTTTATTGAATATTGCCATTATACGACACGGGGCCGGATTATTCAAGGGGGATTTTGGGACTTTGCAGGGCAAAAGAAAAAAATTTGTTAAATTTCTGTAATTTATGCCCTTTTGACGCATAAATGCGGTATACTGTCTTTGAAATAGAAATGGGGTGGTCTTACGCACGATTGGGAAAAGGATATGCGGGAGTATGAGGCCCGGGAAGAGGCACAGGCCAGACGGGGGATCGCGGAATATGAGCGCCGCCGGCGCCATTTGAAGACGACGGTGACCGCCGTGCTGATCCTGCTGCTGGTGGCCGCCGCCGTGACGGCGGTGGTGCTGTCGGTAAGGCGCGGCAGGGATCCCGGCGGCGGCGAGCCGGACCGGGAGACGCAGTCTCTGGACTGGGTCGTTCAGGATCTGCTGCCCGTCAACGAATACTCAAGGCCGGGGACGAGGCTGGAGCGGGTAACGGCCATAGCCGTCCACTATGTGGGCAATCCCGGCACCACCGCCAAGCAGAACAGGAACTACTTTGCCAACCTGGCCAAGACCCATGAGACGTCCGCCAGCAGCCACTTCGTGGTGGGGCTGGAGGGCGAGGTCATCCAGTGCATCCCCCTGGACGAGTGGAGCTACTGCACCAGCCAGGCCAACGGTTACACCGTCTCCATCGAGGTCTGCCACCCGGACGAGACGGGGAAATTCAACGACGCCTCCACGGCCTCCCTGGTGAGGCTTCTCAAGTGGCTGGTGGACTACTACGGGCTGGACAGGTCGGGCGTCATACGCCACTACGACGTGACCGGCAAGATCTGTCCCAAATACTATGTGGAAAATCCGGACGCCTGGGAGGCGCTTCTGGATATGGTCTTCGACGGGGAGACGGCCACGGAATAGGAGCGGCTATGGCGAGAATGACGCCCATTATGGGCTGGGCCTCCTGGAACTGCTTCAGGACGGACATCAACGAGGAAAAGCTGAAGGCCCAGGCCGACGCCCTGATGGAAACGGGCCTGGCCGGGGCGGGGTATACCTACCTCAACATCGACGACGGCTTTTTTGGCGGCCGGGCCGAGGAAGGGACGCTTCTCTTCCACCGGGAGCGCTTCCCTCACGGGATCGAACCGGTGGCGGACTACGCCCACGCCCTGGGCCTGCGGGCCGGCATCTACACCGACGCCGGGGACAACACCTGCGGCCACTACTACGACCGGGAGGGCGCCAACGGGGCCGGCGTGGGCCTCTACGGCCACGAGGAGCGGGATCTGCGGCTCTATCTGGAGGAGCTGGGCTTTGACTTCATCAAGGTGGACTGGTGCGGCGGCCTGCGGCTGTGCCTGGACGAGCGGGAGCAGTACAGCCTCATCGGGCAGATCATCGACGATATCCGCCGGGAGACCGGGCGGGAGATCGTCTACAACATCTGCCGCTGGCAGTTCCCCGGCAGCTGGGCCGCTCAGGCGGCGGACTCCTGGCGCATCGGGTGCGACATCGGGCCGGACTTCCGCTCCGTGCTCCATCAGATCGACCTGGCCAAGCCCCTGCGGCGGTTCTGCCGCCCGGGCCACGTGAACGATCTGGACATGATGGAGCTGGGCAACGGCCTGACGCCCGCCGAGGAGCGGGCGCATTTCGCCCTGTGGTGCATGATGTCCGCGCCGCTGATCGTGGGGTGCGACCTGACAAAGCTCTCCGGGGACACCCTGTCGATCCTGAAAAACCGGGAGCTGATCGCCGTCGATCAGGATCCCCTGTGCCGTCAGGCGTGCGTGACACGGGAAGTCCGGGACGGCGGCAGGCTTCTGGGGGAGGTATGGGTCAAGGAGCTGGAGGCCGAGGACGCCGGCGTCCGGGCCGCCGCCCTGCTCAACCGGGGGGACGAGCCGCTGGAGCTGGAGCTGACCCCGGCGATTTTGGGCCTTGACGAGATCACCGAGGTCCGCGACCTCTGGGCGCACAAACCCGTGACCGGGCCGCTCCGCTTCACCGTGGCGCCCCACGACGCCCTGGTTTTCCGGGTCGCCGGCACAGGCGCGTCGGAGCTTCGGGACGTGAACGCCGGTCTGGCCTACGGGACGGACTGGCCGGGGCCTGTCTGGATCGGCCGGGAGGAGACGGAGGCGGCGCTGGCCGCCGGGGCCGCCCTGGTGGATGTGCGCGCAACCGAGGAGTTCGCCCGGGGCCACCTGCCCGGGGCGGTGAATCTGCCCTGGGACGGCATACACTTCACCGTCACGCCGGCCTTCCCCGACAAGAACACGCCCTTAGTGCTGATCTGCGCCACGGGCAAGCGCAGCGCCCAGGCGTCCTTCACCCTCCACAACATGGGGTATAAACAGGTAAAGTGCGCCCAGGGCGTACTTCCTTTCTGAGGTGAAACCATGCTCTATTTTGAAAACGACTACGACCGGGGCTGTCACCCCCGGGTGCTGCAAAAGCTGTGCGGTACCAACCTGACCCCCGCCGCCGGGTACGGGGACGACGAATTTTCCACGCGGGCCCGGGGGTACATCCGCAGGGCCTGTGACGCGCCGGCGGCGGATATCTTCTTTCTCTCCGGCGGCACCCAGACCAACGCCGTGGTCATCGGCGGGCTTCTGCGGCCCTGGGAGGGGGTCTACGCCGCCGCCACCGGCCATATCGGGCTCCACGAGGCCGGGGCCGTGGAATTTACGGGCCACAAGGTCCTGCCCCTCCCCCAGCGCCTGGGGAAAATCGATGCCCATGAGCTTCGCGCCCGTCTGGAGGGCTTCTACGCCGACCCCAACCACGAGCACATGGTCTTCCCCGGCATGGTGTACATCTCCCACCCCACCGAGTACGGCACCCTGTATAGTTTACAGGAGCTGGGAGAGATTTCAGACGTTTGTAAAAGCTTCAACATTCCGCTCTACCTGGACGGGGCGCGGCTGGCCTACGCCCTGGCGGCGGAGACGGACGTGACGCTCCCCGATCTGGCGCGGCTGTGCGACGTTTTTTATATCGGCGGGACCAAATGCGGGGCGCTGTGCGGGGAGGCGCTGGTCTTCCCGAAGGGCGCGCCGGAGCGCTTTCTGACGGTGATCAAGCAGCGCGGGGCGCTCCTGGCCAAGGGGCGGCTGTGCGGGGCCCAGTTCGAGGCGCTTTTCGAGGACGGGCTGTATTTTGAGATCGGCCGGTCCGCCGTGGCGCTGGCCCTCCGGCTCAAGGCGGAGCTGGCGGCGCGGGGGGTGGCGCTTTTCATGGACTCCCCCACCAACCAGCAGTTCCCGATCCTGGACAACGGGCTTTTGGCCGGCTGGGCGGATAAGGTGCGATATTCCTTCTGGGAGCCCTTTGACGAACACCGCACCGTGGTGCGGCTGGCCACCAGCTGGGCCACCGGTTCGGAAGATGTGGACGGGCTTGCCAAAATCCTTGACAAGCCGGGCGATTGAGGGTAGAATAAGAGAACCGATTTTTCCTCACAAGGAGTTTTTTATATGGCAAAGGACAAGAAAGTAGAACAGATCACCGATATGGACGTGGACTTTACCCAGTGGTACACCGACGTGTGTACCAAGGCGGAGCTGATCGACTACTCCAGCATCAAGGGGATGTTCATCTACCGCCCCTACGGCTACGCCATCTGGGAGAACATCCAGCACATCCTGGACACGGAGTTTAAAAAGCTGGGCCACGAGAACGTCTATCTGCCCATGCTGATCCCCGAGAGCCTTCTCCAGAAGGAGAAGGACCACGTGGAGGGCTTCGCCCCGGAGTGCGCCTGGGTGACCATGGGCGGCTCGGACAAGCTGGAGGAGCGCTATTGCATCCGCCCCACCTCCGAGACGCTTTTCTGCGAGCACTACAAAAACGTCATCCACTCCTGGCGGGACCTGCCCAAGCTCTACAACCAGTGGTGCAGCGTCCTGCGGTGGGAGAAGACCTCCCGGCCCTTCCTCCGCCACCGGGAATTTCTCTGGCAGGAGGGCCACACCATGCACGCCACGGAGGAGGAGGCCCGGGCCGAGACCCAGCGGATGCTGAACGTCTACGCCGATTTCATGGAGAACGTGCTGGCCATGCCTGTGATCCGGGGCCGCAAGACCGACAAGGAGAAGTTCAACGGCGCCGAGGAGACCTACACCGTGGAGTGCATGATGCACGACCATAAGGCCCTCCAGGGCGGCACCAGCCACTATTTCGGCGACGGGTTTGCCAGGGCCTTTGACATCACCTTTACAGGGCGCGACAACCAGCTCCACCACCCCTATCAGACCAGCTGGGGCGTGTCCACCCGCATGATCGGCGGCATCATCATGACCCACGGCGACAACTCCGGCCTGGTGCTCCCCCCGAAGATCGCCCCCATCCAGGTCATCGTCGTCCCCGTGGCGATGCACAAGGAGGGCGTCCGGGAGGCCGCCGAAAAGCTTCTGGAGACGCTGAAGGCCGCCGGCCTCCGGGCGGAGATCGACCTTACCGACCAGTCCATGGGCTGGAAGGCCGCCCAGTACGAGATGAAGGGCGTCCCCGTCCGCCTGGAGCTGGGCCCCCGGGACATCGAGAACAACGTCTGCGTGGCCGCCAAGCGCACCGGCGGGGAGAAGCTGACCCTCTCCCTGGAAAACGCGGCGGAGGCCGTGAAGGCCGTCCTGGACGACGTGCAGAAGGAGATGTACGCCAAAGCCCTGAAGAACCTTCAGGACAACACCTTTGACGCCCACTCCGTGGAGGAGGTGCGGGACGGCTGCCAGAAAGGCGGCTTTGCCCGGATGATGTGGTGCGGCGACGAGGCCTGCGAGGTGAAGATGAAGGAGCAGGCCGGCGTCACCAGCCGGTGCATCCCCTTCGAACAGCACCGGATCGGCGACGTCTGCCCCGTGTGCGGCAAGCCCGCCAAACAGATGGTCATCTGGGGCATCGCGTACTAATAAGGGACTCCTTTTAACAGTAAAATCGCCCCCCGTGACCGCAGGTCACGGGGGGACGTGTGTTTTCGGGGAGGATCGCGTAAACGGGACCGGTTACTTGCCCAAATGGTCGTCCCACAGGCAGATCTTGCCCGTTTTCAGCGTCTCGGGCAGGTCGATGATCCGCTGGTTCCGGGAGCCGCGAAAGCGCAGGGAGATGTCCTTCTGGGCCAGGACAAATTTGCCGTCCACCAGCACGTCGATGAGGGCCAGAAGCTGGTCCGTCGCCTCGCACCGGGGGTGGGAGCCGTCGGTGAGAAGCTCCTCTAAGGTAAAGCCGGAGTAGCACCAGACGGTCTTTCCGGGGTAAGCCTGCCGTACTCTGCGCACGAAGGGCAGGAGCGCCCGCTGATTGGAGGGCTCCATGGGCTCGCCGCCCAGGAGCGTCAGGCCGTTGATGTAACCGGGTGCCAGCAGCGCCATCAGCTCGTCCTCCGTCGCCCTGGTGAAGGGCTTTCCGAAGTCAAAATCCCAGGTCTGAGGCTGGAAACAGCCCTCGCAGTGGTTGGTACAGCCGGAGACGAACAGCGTCACCCGCACGCCGGGCCCGTCGGCGATATCGCAGTTTTTGATCTCTCCGTAATTCATGGTATTTTTGCTCCTTCTCCGCTATTTTTCTGCTGTCACGCTGGAAAACTCAAATTCATAGTCGCGCTTGCGGTCCCTGATGTCGGTGGTAGTGAGGCAGAGCCTCTGCCGCGCCCCGGCCCGCGTGACCCGCTCCCGGAACCAGAAGCGCCCCGCCAGATCCCCCGGGGGAGCCGACGAGCAGTTTTCAAAGACAAGCCTTTTGATGTGCTGTGCCCTGTTCAGCGCCGTCCAGGAGCAGTCCAGGGACAGAACAAGGTTTTTGCCCTCCCATGTCAGACCCGTGATCTTCGCGTCCGCCAGGGGAACCTCCCAGGTCCAGGGGATCCTCGGAGCTGTTTCCATGGCCTCCGCCTCCTTTGCCGTTCTCCGTAAAAGTATTCCCGGGACTCGCGCCCCGGGAATATGTGTTTTTTAAAGGTGTAAAACCCTGTCCCGGATCTCCTGGGTCCGGCCCTGGTTCCAGAACTGGGTGCCGATGTAGCCGCAGGTGCGCCGGGCCACGTTCATCTTGTTCTGGTCGGTGTTGCCGCACTGGGGGCACTTCCAGATGAGCTTGCCGTCCTCCTCCACGATGTCGATCTCGCCGTCCCAGCCGCAGACCTGGCAGTAGTCGGATTTGGTGTTGAGCTCCGCGTAGATGATGTTGTCGTAGATGAACTTCATCACCTGCAAAACGGCCTCTAAGTTGTTCTGCATGTCCGGGACCTCCACGTAGCTGATGGCGCCGCCGGGCGAGAGGGCCTGGAATTCGGACTCGAATTTGAGCTTGGTGAAAGCGTCGATCTGCTCGGTGACGTGGACGTGGTAGGAGTTGGTGATATAGCCCTTGTCGGTGATGCCCTCGATGATGCCGAAGCGGCGCTGGAGGCACTTGGCGAACTTGTAGGTGGTGGACTCCAGAGGCGTGCCGTAGAGGGAGTAGTCGATGTTCTCCGCCGTTTTCCACTCCTTGCACTTGTCGTTCATCTTCTGCATGACCGCCAGGGCGAAGGGGGTGGCCTCCGGGTCGGTGTGGGATTTGCCGGTCATGTACTTGACGCACTCGTAAAGGCCGGCGTAGCCGAGACTGATGGTGGAGTAGCCGCCGTAGAGGAGCTTGTCGATGGGCTCTCCCTTTTTGAGGCGGGCCAGGGCGCCGTGCTGCCAGAGGATGGGGGCCACGTCGGAGGGGGTGCCCAGCAGGCGCTCGTGACGGCACCGCAGGGCCCGGTGGCACAGCTCCAGGCGCTCCTCAAAGATCTTCCAGAACTTGTCCGTGTTGCCGCCGGAGGAGAGGGCCACGTCGGGGAGATTGATGGTGACCACGCCCTGGTTGAAGCGGCCGTAGTATTTGTGCTTGCCCGGCTCGTAGTTGCCGGCGTTGGCGATGTTGCCTACGCCCGCGTCGGTGAACCGGTCGGGGGTCAGGAAGGAGCGGCAGCCCATGCAGGTGTAGACGTCGCCCTTCAGCTCCAGCATCTTCTTCTCGCTGATATAGTCGGGGACCATCCGGCGGGCGGTGCACTTGGCCGCCAGCTTAGTCAGCTCCCAATACCGGGACCCCTCGGTGATGTTGTCCTCCTCCAGGACATAGATGAGCTTGGGGAAGGCGGGCGTGACCCAGACGCCGTCCTCGTTCTTGGTGCCCTCGTAACGCTGGAGCAGGACCTCCCGGATGATCAGGGCCAGATCCTCCCGCTCCCGCTCGTTCCTGGCCTCGCCCAGGTACATGAAGACGGTGACGAAGGGGGCCTGTCCATTGGTGGTCAGGAGCGTGACCACCTGATACTGGATGGTCTGGACGCCCCGGCGGATCTCCTCCAGCAGGCGGTCCTCCACGATCTTCCGGATCTTATCCTCGGAGGGGCTGACGCCCAGGGTGACCAGCTCCTGCTCCACCACCTTGCGGATCTTGCGCCGGCTCACGTCCACGAAGGGGGCCAGGTGCGTAAGGCTGATGGACTGACCGCCGTACTGGTTGGAGGCCACCTGGGCGATGATCTGCGTGGCGATGTTGCAGGCGGTGGAGAAGCTGTGGGGCCGCTCGATAAGCGTCCCGGTGATGACGGTGCCGTTCTGGAGCATGTCCTCTAAGTTCACCAGGTCGCAGTTGTGCATGTGCTGGGCGTAATAGTCGGTGTCATGGAAGTGGATGATACCGGCCTCGTGGGCCTCCACGATGTCCCGGGGGAGCAGGATGCGCTCGGAGAGGTCGCGGCTCACCTCGCCGGCCATGTAGTCGCGCTGGGTGGAGTTGACCACGGGATTCTTGTTGGAGTTCTCCTGCTTGGCCTCCTCGTTGCAGCACTCGATGAGGGAGAGGATCTTCTCGTCGGTGGTGTTGCTCTGGCGCACCAGGCTCCTGGTGTAGCGGTAGGTGATGTAGTTCTTGGCCACCTCAAAGGCCCCGTGGGCCATGATCTGCTTCTCCACCAGATCCTGGATCTCCTCCACGGAGGGGCTGCGGCCCATGTTCTCGCAGTCCAGCGCCACGGATTCGGAGATGCGCCTGATCTGGAGGGGCGTCATGCGGGACGCTTCCTCCACGGACATGTTGGCCTTGCTGATGGCGTTCTCGATCTTCCGGATGTCAAACTCCATCTCGGAGCCGTTTCGTTTGATGATCTTCATATCTGTCTGTCTCCCCTTTTGCAGGTCATTTCTTATTCCCGGCATTTTTTAACGTTATACTAATATCTAATTAAAACAAGACATTCTCGCCGGTCTTTTTCGCGTCATACTTCGTCAGCCGTCTTGGAAATACCAATGGGTATTCCCTGCGCCGGCTTCCTCGTCTGACGCGAAAAATTCTCGCCGATCGGTGTCTCCTTTTAAATAGATATTAGTATAAAATGCATAATCAGCGTACAGCGCTCCGCCCCGAAAGGCCGGAGCAGAATAAACTATACCACGGTTTTGTGGGGTTGTCAAGAGTGAAACAGCATATATTGTGTTTTTGACATTTGGTATAACACAATATACAGGTTTTCGTGTCGTATCAAACATTTTCACCGGAAAAACCGCCAAAAACAGACTTTTTCACGCTTTTTTCGCAGGATGAACTGTTCAAAATGTGACAAATGGAAGTATTTGATATTTTTTTGACAAAAAAGCTCCCCTTTCGCGCCCTGTCAGAGGACGACGGCCGTCTCCCGGCGGGCCGTGACGCTGTCCGGGGTCACATGGCAGTCCAGGGCCAGCGGGCGGACGCCGGCGCTTACGGCGGCGCTCAGGGCGTCGGCAAAGGCGGGGTGGGTGTCGCGGTTGGGGGTGAAAAAGCGCACGTCCTCCATCTGGATCACAAACACGGCCCAGGCGGAGAAGCCGGCCTCTACGCATTTGACGAGCTCCTTTAAGTGCTTCACGCCCCGCTCGGTGGGGGCGTCCGGGAAGAGGGCCGCGCCGTCCCGCTCCAGGGTGACGCCCTTGACCTCGCAGAAGGCGCGCGTATCCCGGTTTTCCACATAGAAGTCCAGCCTGGAGTCCCCGAAGCGCGTCTCGGGCCGGATGAGGGTGGGGGCGGGCAGAAGGCGGCCGGCGGCCAAAACTTCCCCGAAGACTTTGTTGGGCGCGGCGGCGTCCATGTTGATGAGCCGCTCCCCCTTTTGGACGGTCACCAGGTCGAAGCGTGTCTTGCGGGCGGGATCGTCGTTTTCCGTCAGCCACACCCGGGCCCCCGGCACCAGAAGCTCCCGGCAGCGGCCGGTGTTTTTCACGTGGCAGACCTCCGTGCGCCCGCCCGTCTCCACATAGGCGATGAACCGGTTGGGGCGGCTGAGAAAAACGCCCTCCCGGACATTTTCGTATCTCATGGGCGTGCCTCCGGAAGAAACAATATTATTAATGTATTTTACACCTGTCCGCACTGTTGTCAAGGGTTGAATTTTTGAAATTTAGTGGTACAATCACTATAAAATATATGCGTTTCCGGAGGTTTTTTCCTTGAACATCATTATTGTGGGAGCCGGCGGCGTGGGGTATTCGCTGGCGGACAATCTAAACGCCGAGGGGCACCAGATCACCCTGATCGACACCAACGCCGAGCGGCTCAACTCCGCGCTGGAGAAGATAGACGTGCAGGGCATCGCCGGCAACGGCGTCTCTCACGAGATCCTGGCGGAGGCGGGCGTCGCCTCCGCGCACCTGCTCATCGCCGTCACCGACCAGGACGAGGTCAACATGCTCTGCTGTCTCATGGCCAAGAAGCTCTCCGGCTGTCAGACCATCGCCCGTGTGCGCAACCCCGTCTACTACCGGGAGATCAACCTCATCAAGGACGAGCTGGGCCTCTCCATGGCCATCAACCCCGAGTCCGCCACCGCCGGGGAGATCTTCGACCTTATACAGATCCCCGGCGCCCAGACCCACGAATCCTTCGCCAAGGGCCGGGTGAATATGATCGAGATCATCATCCCGGAGGGTTCCCCGGCGGACAACATCAAGGTGATGGACTTCCCCGGCAGGATCTCCAAAGGGACGCTGATCTGTATTCTGGAGCGGGGCCGCACCCGGGAGGTGGAGATCCCCAGCGGCGACACGGTGCTGAAGGCCGGGGACCGGATCTACATCATCACCCCGCCCCGGGAGATGGCCACGCTCTTCAAGCGGCTGGGCTTTCAGACAAAGCCCACCCGGAACGTGATGATCATCGGCGGGGGCAGAACGGGCTACTATCTGGCCGACATGCTCCTGGCCGCCGGCAGCCGGGTGAAGATCATCGAGAAGAACCGGGCGGTGTGCGAGGGCCTCTCCGCCCAGCTGCCCGGCGCGGAGATCATCTGCGGCGACGCCATCGACCGCCAGCTCCTGCTGGAGGAGGGCATCGCCGGCGAGGACGTGTTCGTGCCCCTGACGGATATGGACGAGGAGAACATCCTTCTGGCGCTGTACGCCAAAAAGATCTCCAAGGTCCGGGCCATCACCAAGGTGTCCACCTTCGGCTTCACCGAGGTCACCGAGGAGCTGCCCGTGGGGAGCATCATCAACCCCAAGGAGATCACGGCCTACAGCATCCTCCGGTACGTGCGGGCCATGTCCAACTCCTCCGACTCCAGCAACATCGAGTCCCTCTACTACCTGGCGAACCGGCGGGTGGAGGCGCTGGAATTTCACATCAAGGCCGACAGCGCCGTCACCAACGTCCCCCTCTCCGAGCTGCGCCCCCGGATGATCCCCGACCTGCTGATCTGCTGTATCTACCGGGGCGGACAGCTCATCATCCCCCGCGGCAACGACCAGATCCGCCAGGGCGATACGGTGGTGCTGGTCACCACCGCCCGAAAGCTCCAGTCCATCAACGACATCCTGAAGTGAGGCGGAGAGCGTATGAACTATTCCTTTATCCGCTGGCTGGTGGGCTGGGTGCTGTGCATCGAGGCGGCCTTCCTGCTGATCCCCCTGGCCCTGTGCCTGGTCTACGGCGAGCCGTTGGCGGCGGATTACCTGATCGCCATCGCCGTTACGGCCCTCCCCGGGGTGGCCATGGCCGCCAAAAGGCCGAAAAATCAGGCGTTTTACGCCCGCGAGGGCTTCGTAGCCACGGCGCTTTCCTGGATCTTCCTGTCCCTGGCCGGGGCGCTGCCCTTTTTTATCTCCGGGAGCATCCCCCGCTTTGTGGACGCGCTCTTTGAGGTGGTCTCCGGCTTCACCACCACCGGCGCGTCCATCCTCTCCGACGTGGAGGCCATGCCCCGGTCGCTCCTGTTCTGGCGCAGCTTCACCCACTGGATCGGCGGCATGGGCGTTCTGGTGTTCCTGCTGGCGCTCCTGCCCATGGCCGGCGGCCAGAGCATCCTCATCATGCGGGCCGAGTCCCCCGGCCCCAGCGTGGGCAAGCTGGTGCCCAGGCTCCAGAAGACCGCCGTGTACCTCTACGGCATCTACCTGGTCATGACGCTTTTGGAGGTGGCCATCCTCCTTGTGGGGAAGCTGGATCTGTTCTCCGCCCTCTGCATCTCCTTCGGCACCGCCGGCACCGGCGGCTTCGGCATCCTCAACGACTCCTTCGCCAGCTACTCCCCCTTCGTGCAGATCGTGGTGACGGTCTTTATGTTCGCCTTCGGCGTCAATTTCAACTTCTATTTCTTCCTGCTGATCCGCAAGTTCCGCTCCGCCCTGGCCATGGAGGAGGTGCGGGGATACCTCCTGATCTTCCTGACCGCTCTGGCGCTGGTGACGGTGAATCTGATGACCCAGGGGGGCGCCGGCTTCGGCTACGCCCTGCTCCACGCGGCCTTCCAGTGCTCCTCCATCATGACCACCACGGGCTTTTCCAGCGTGGACTTCGATCTGTGGCCCACCTTCTCCAAGACAGTGCTCATCTGCCTCATGTTCGTGGGCGCCTGCGCCGGCTCCACCGGCGGCGGCATCAAGGTCAGCCGGGTGCTGATGTACTTCAAGAGCATCGGCCGGGAGCTCCGGCGGATGATCAACCCCCGCTCCGTCACCGTGGTGCGCCTGGACGGCAAGGCCCTGGAGAGCCGGATGATCCACTCGGTGAACAGCTGGCTTTTAGCGTACATCGCCGTGTTCTTCGGCTCCATGGTGCTGGTCAGCCTGGACAACTTCGACTTCACCACCAACTTTTCCGCCGTGGCGGCGACCCTCAACAACATCGGCCCGGGCCTGAACCTGGTGGGCCCCACCGGGAATTTCGGGGACTACTCCGCCCTGTCGAAAGTGGTGCTCATGTTCGACATGCTGGCCGGACGCCTGGAGATCTTCCCCCTCCTGCTGATGCTCCGCCCCGCCACCTGGCGGAAATAAACGCCCCGTACTTTTGCCGACAATTTAAAAGATCCATACCCGCAGTCCGGCGCGGGTATGGATCTTTTTTTACGCTTTATCGAGCGGGTCGTCTTACGCTTTGTTTTCCGCTTCCTTCGGCTTCGCGGCGGAGAGCAGGCTCACAAGATCCAGGGCGATGTACACCGCGTAAAGCACCATGGGCGCGCGCAAGGCCAGGGGCCCGGGATCCGCCGCGGCCACCGGCAGGAGGAAGACGGACGCGGCGCTCAAAAACAGCGTCCCCGGCAGGTTTCGCCGGCCGAAGGCGTATCCGGCGCGGCTGAAGGCGCTGACGGAGCCGGCGGCCATAGCCAGGCACCGGCAGCCGTACTCCATCAGGATCGGGTTCCCGGCGTTCTCCCGGTAGCACGCCACCATCCAGTAACAGCACAGGAGCGCCGGCATGACGCTTCCGGGCCGCAGATACGCCGTATTCTTCCGGGTGTAGGCGGCGTAGGCCATCACGGTCATCCCGAAGCCCGCCAGCGCCATCAGAATGACAAAGGGCCACCTGGCGCCGCCCTCCAGGCCCATCAGCTCCGTCCCGGGCCGCAGGAACAGCAGCGGGGCGCAGACCGTGACGGCGATGCCCGTCAGGGCCTTGACGGCGAAGAGGCCGTACCCATCGATGGGGAAGGCCCTTTTGTAGATCCCCTCCGCCTCATAGCGCCTGGCCGCCAGGCACAACGCCAGGGCGATGGCCGCCGCCAGGACGGTCAGCAGGATCAGCGCGACACTGGCCGCCGCGCCGCGCCGGGGGAGGCCGGACAGGTCGAAAGCCGTTTTCAGCTCCACGTGCCTGACAAACGCGCCCAGGAACCCCAGCAGGAGCACCGCTATGGGAACGAACCGTATTCTTCGCATATTCCGCACCCGATCTCAATAGTAATAAAAGCGGACGGACAAGCACCGTCCCGCGCTATTATTTTACATCAGTCACACACGTCAAGTCAAGCCAAATGGAGGTGCGCAGTGAAAGTTATCGCCATCATTTCCGTGATCCTGGTGCTTTTCGCCCTGATTTTTCCCATCGCGGCGTGCTGGGACAGGGGGGAACCGCCGAACAGCGGCCCTTCCGCCCCCGACGCCCCCGCCGGGGACGGCGCGGACTCCCTTTTTTATGTCCCGCCGGCCGCGCCCCAAACCGTCCGGGATACCGAGGCCCAGGTCACACTCCTGGTGAACGGGGAGACGCGTCAGATCTCCGTCCGCGACTATCTCATGGGCGCCGTGGCGGCGGAGATGCCCGCCTCCTTTGAGCCGGAGGCCCTGAAGGCCCAGGCCGTGGCCCTGAGGACGTATCTCGCCCGCAAGCTGGTGCACCCCTCCTCGGCCCACCCGGAGGCGGATATCTGCGCCGATTCCGGCTGCTGCGCCGCCTGGCGGAGCCAGGAACAGCTGCGGGAGAAGTGGGGCGACGCCTATGGGGACAACGCCGCCCGGATCGCCGCCGCCGTGGAGGGCACCGACGGGATGATCCTCAGCTTCGGCGGCGAGCCGATCCTGGCGGTGTTCCACTCCTCCTCCGCCGGGCGGACCGAGGACGCCTCGGAGGTCTGGCAGAGCGCCCTCCCCTATCTCGTCAGCGTGGAGAGCCCGGAGACCGCCGACACCGTGCCCAATTACGTGGTCTCCGTGGCCTTCACGCCCGAGGAATTTTGTGAGACCGTCTCCGCCGCCCACCCGGAGGCGTCGTTCTCCGGCACGCCGGAGACCTGGATCGCCGACCCCATTCTGACCCCCTCGGGCCGTCTCGACCAGGTGACCGTGGGCGGCGTCACCCTGACGGGCCGGGAGGTCCGTTCCCTGTTCGGTCTGCGCAGTACCGCCGTCACCTTCGACGTGAGCGCCGAGGCGGTGACCGTCACCTCCACCGGCTACGGCCACGGCGTGGGTATGAGCCAGTACGGCGCCCAGACCATGGCCCTCCAGGGCAAGGGGTTCGAGGAGATATTGGAAAACTACTACCCCGGCGCGGATCTGGTAACTCCCTCCGCCTCCGCGTAACGCCGTAGAGCGTCCCCTGTCCGCCCGTAAGAGGACCGCGGACGGGGCGTACTACAGGACGGCGGGGCTTGTGGTCCACTCCGTGCCGCCCCGGCGCTCCTCGGGATTTTTGAAGGTCAGGGCGTAGATATCCCCCGCCCGGGCCTCCAGGGCGAAGATCTCCCTGGCGCGCTCCGGCAGGAGCCGGACGGCGGCGGGCTTTGTCACCAGGGGCAGACGGGTACGGGCCTTGATCTCCCGCAGGGCCTCCCGGCCCCGCTCCCCCAGGGCCAGAACGCGGATATAGGGCGGCTCGCCGGCCTGGGCCTCCGCCGTGATCCCCAAAAGGGCCGCCAGCACCATCCGCCGCAGGCGCGCGTAGGCGTAACGCTTTGTCTTGACGCCGTCCAGCACCGCCTTTACCGTGTTCTCCACGGCGGCGAAGCGGGCCAGCCGCGCCCCCAGCCCCTCCCCCGCGTCTGGCAGGCGGCTGTACGCCTCCGGCGTCATGGTGCGCAGGGTCAGCATGATCATGGCGTCCAGCCGCTCCGGATCCGGCGTCCGGCCCGCCTCCAGCTCCCGCCGCAGGAGCGCCGCCGCCTGAGGGGGCATGAACCGGGCGTACTCCCCGCCCGATGCCGCCGCGGCCCGGATGTGGGAGGCCCCGGCCCAGTCCCCCTGGGGCCCGCCGTCGTGTCCGGCAAAGGCCCGCTCCACCGGCAGAGGCGTCATCCCCGACCCCCGCCGCGCCATGGCCGCCAGATATTCCACCGCCAGGATGTTGTTGGGCTCCCGCAGGAGCATGGCGTCGGCAGGGGCCAGCTTCTCCGCCGCCCGCTCCCGGGCCGCGGCGTAGGAGATCCCCGTGGCGAGCTCCGCGCGGATGAGCTCGTCACAGGAGCCGTCCGCCAGCATGTGGGCCAGGCCCCAAAGCCGCCGCGCGTCCGGGCACTCCGCGCCAAAGGAGATAAAGTCCGCGCCGATCCCCTTCAGGAGCGCCACGCCCCCCTCCGCAAACCGCCTCGCGGAGGCCACGGCCCAGGGCAGGGGCAGCTCCAGCACCAGATCCGCGCCGCCGCCGGCCGCCATCTCGGCCCGGACATGCTTGGACACAAGCGCCGGCTCCCCCCGCTGGACAAAATTTCCCCCCATGACGCACACCAGGGCGCTCTCCTTCCCGGAAAGCTCCCTGGCCTTTTTGAGCTGGAGCGCGTGGCCGGAGTGGAAGGGGTTATACTCGCAGATGACGCCGGTAATTTTCATAAAATTTCCCTCAGTAACAAAAAAGTGTTGTCTAAATCGGAAACATGTATTAAAATAGATATATGTATTTTAACCCCTCGCCAATAATTTTACAAGGGAGTAAGAAAAATGAAAATTCTTGTTATCAACGCGGGCTCCTCATCCCTGAAGTATCAGCTCATGGACTCCGACTCCGGCGAAGTTTTCGCCAAGGGTCTGTGTGAGCGCATCGGCATCGACGGGCGGCTCACCCACAAGGTCCCGGGCCGTGACGACGTGAAGAACGACATCCCCATGCCCACCCACAACGAGGCTATCAAGGCCGTCATGGACGCCCTGGTGGATCCCGTGTGCGGCGTCATCAAATCCACCGACGAGATCGACGCGGTGGGCCACCGTGTGGTCCACGGCGGCGCGGAATTTGCCGCCAGCTGCGTCATCGACGACCAGGTCATCGCCGCCATTGAGCGGTGCATCCCCTTCGGCCCCCTCCACAACCCCGCCAACCTGATGGGCATCCGCGCCTGCATGGAGGCCATGCCCGGCAAAAAGCAGGTGGCCGTCTTCGATACCGCCTTCCACCAGACCATGCCCCCCAAGGCGTACATCTACGCCCTGCCCTATGAATACTACGAGAAGGACGGCGTGCGCCGTTACGGCTTCCACGGCACCAGCCACAAGTACATCGCCGCTCAGGCCGTCCGCGCCCTGGGCAAGGAGAGCCCCGAGGGCACGAAGATCATCTCCTGCCACCTGGGCAACGGCTCCTCCCTGGCCGCCATCGTGGACGGCAAGGTGGTGGACACCTCCATGGGCCTGGGGCCCCTCGCCGGCTTCCCCATGGGCACCCGCTCCGGCGACATTGACCCCACCATCATGGAGTACCTGATGGGCCGGTACGGCTGGGACATCAAGGAGATGCTGAACGTTCTCAACAAGAAGTCCGGCGTCCTGGGCATCTCCGGGGTCAGCTCCGACTTCCGGGATCTGACCGCCGCCGCCAAGGAGGGCAATGAGCGCGCCGCCCTGGCCCTGGACAAGTTCGCCTATGAGGTGAAGAAGTACATCGGCGCCTATGCGGCGGCCATGGGCGGCGTGGACGCCATCGTGTTCACCGCCGGCGTGGGCGAGAATGACGCCGACATGCGTATGCGCATCGCCTCCGGCCTTGAGTACATGGGCGTGAAGATCTGCCCCCACTGCAATGCCACCCGGGGCAAGGAGGAGATCTCCGCCGCCGACTCCAAGGTCAAGGTGTTCGTCATCCCCACCAACGAGGAGCTCATGATCGCCATGGACACCGCGGAGCTTTGCAAATAACCGAAAAACCGATCATCTGGCAAAGGGCCGCCTCACTCTCTTGTGAGGCGGCCCCAGTCTGTCAAAAAACCTTCCCTTTTCCCCTCAAACATGGTAAAATAGTCCATGAGGTGAGAAACATGGAGGAATGG
>CANRMY010000046.1 GCA_947631845.1 uncultured Oscillospiraceae bacterium
TATAAAGCACCCGTCAGGTCAAGTTCGATAATCCCCGTTGATCTTGACATAGTCATAGGTCAAATCGCAGCCCCAGGCCTCGGCGGAGGCGTCGCCGGCGTTGAGATTTACCAGGATGTGGATCTCGTCCTCCAGGAGGACCTTCTTGGCCTCCTCCTCGGAGAAGGGGATCCCGGCGCCGTCCTTGCAGACGTCCACCTGGCCGGCTTTGGAGCGGAAGCTCACATCCACCCGCTCCACGTCCACCGCCGCGCCGGAGTAGCCGATGGCGCACAGGACCCGGCCCCAGTTGGCGTCCGCGCCGAACATGGCGGCCTTGGTGAGGCTGGAGCAGATGACGGACTTGGCAACGGTCTTGGCGGTCTTCTCATCCGCCGCCCCGGTGAGCAGGCAGGTCACGAGCTTCGTGGCCCCCTCGCCGTCCTTGGCGATCATCCGGCACAGCTTCACGGTGACGGCGTGGAGGGCGGCGCAAAAGGCGTCGAAGTCCTCGCCCTCGGTCTCGATGGTCTTATTGCCCGCCAGGCCGTTGGCCAGCACGGCGAAGGTGTCGTTGGTGGAGGTGTCCCCGTCCACGCTGACCATGTTGAAGCTGGTCTTTACGTCCTCGGAAACGGCCTTTTGAAGCATCTCCGGGGTGATGGCGCAGTCGGTAGTGACCCACACCAGCATGGTGGCCATATTGGGGTGGATCATGCCGGAGCCCTTGGCGATGCCGCCCAGGCGGCACCTGACGCCGCCGATTGCAAATTCAACGGCGGCCTCCTTGGGCACGGTGTCGGTGGTCATGATGGCGTCCTCGGCGAAGTCCGAGTGATCCCCCAGGCCGGAGACCAGCGACTCCATACCGTTTTCCATGGGGGTCAGGGTCATGGGCTGGCCGATAACGCCGGTGGAGCCCACGATCACGTCGGAGGCGGCGATCCCCAGGTGCTTTTCCACCAGGGCGCTCATGCCCTCGGCGATCTCGATACCGTTGGCGTTGCAGGTATTGGCGTTGCCGGAGTTGCAGATCACCGCCTGGGCGTGGCCGTCCGCGAGATGGGCGCGTGTCACCTTGATAGGGGCGGATTTTACTAAATTCGCCGTATAGACGGCGGCGGCGGCACAGCGCGTATCAGAGACGATGAGGGCAAGGTCGCGCTTATTCGAGCTGGCCTTGATGCCGCAGCGGATGCCGTTGGCTTTGAAGCCCCGGGCGGCGCAGACGCCGCCGGGGATATATGTAATGGACATTCGAATCTCCCTCTTTATTTGAAAATATTACCGCCCGGATGGTTCTGATCCCTTCAGAAAAGCGTCTCCATCTGTGTGCGGGGCCACGCGCTGAGAAACGGCTCGCCGTCTATGAGGGCGTTGTCCAGGAGCTTCTCCATGCTGTCGAAGCTCTGCTCCGCCGTTCCCTGCCAGACGGACACATATTTCTCACTGCCGCTGCGGGAGATAAAATACGCTCTCCCGTCAACGGTGAATTCCAGCTCTCTACCGCCGTTTATCAGATAGAGGAGCGCGGCCAGGGATTTCCCCTTCAAAAGCTCATCCTCTATTGCGTCGTAGTACCACATATTGCTCCTTTCTAAAACGCATCCGGTTTTGACGGATGTGTTTGGGACGCGATCATCGAGCCTTTTCGATTCTCTTGAACAACCTCGCGCTCCAAAACTCCATCCCCAGCTCGTCGATGTAGAAGTGGAGGATGGCGCGGAAGTTTTTCGTGGCGGTACCCAGCATGAGCAACTCCACATCGTTGGAGACCTCCTTTTCCACATATCGGAAAAGCTCCCTGCCGATGCCTCGGCTTCTGTATGTGGGCTTTATGTACAGCTCCTCGATCTCGAAGAAGAGGGTACCAGCCTCGTAGACGCTGGTGGTCTTTTCGGTCACCTCTCGATGCCCGAACAGATAGCCCACCGGGGTGTCACCCTCCAGCGCCAAGAATATTCTGTTCCCCTGTATGTCATCCAGAGTGTTTTTATAGTAGCCGTGACAGCAGTTTTTCTTCTCCCAGTCCTCGGAGAGGGCGATAAGCTAACCGGCTGTGATATCGGTCAGTTCCGCTTCTTGAATAACCATTTTACACATTCAGCCCCGTCAGCTCGTCCACGCCCATGAGGATATTCATATTCTGCACCGCCGCGCCGGAAGCGCCCTTGCCCAGGTTGTCGAAGAGGGCGGTGACGGTGACGCGCTGGTCGCTGCCGGATACGATGAGCATCAGGTCATCCCTGCCGGCGAAGGCGTTGGCGTCGATCATGGGGGTGCCCCAATTGAGGGGGGCCACGTTGATAAGGCGCTGGTACTGATACCAGTCGTCCAGGGCCTCCCGGATCTTCTTCGCGGTGGGGTGTCCCGGCAGAAGGTCTAAGTGGAGGGTGACGGTGGCCGCCATGCCCTTGTAGTAATCGTCCACGATGGGGGTGAAGGCCGGGGCGCGGGTGAGGCCGCAGATTTTCTGCATTTCAGGCAGATGCTTATGGGCCTGGGTGAGGCCGTAGATGCGCGGCGAGCTTAAGCCCTCCGGCTTCTCCGGGCTTTCGTAGTCCGCGATCATCTTCTTCCCGCCGCCGGAGTAGCCGGTCAGGGAGAAGCAGGTGAGGGGGTAGTCCGCCGGGACCAGGCCCAGCTTCACCAGGGGGTAGACGGAGACGATAAAGCCCGTGGCGTGACAGCCGGGGTTGGCGATGCGCTTCCCCGTCTCGATGGCCGTCCGGTGTTCATCCGAAAGCTCCGGAAAGCCGTAGGCCCAGCCCTCCGCCGTGCGGTGGGCGGTGGAGGCGTCGATGATCCGCACGTCCGGGTTCTCCACCATGGATACCGCCTCCCGGGCCGCGTCGTCGGGCAGGCAGAGAAAGGCGATGTCGCAGCTGTTCAGCGCGTCCCTCCGGGCCTCCGGGTCCTTGCGTCTGTCGTCCGGCAGGGTGACCAGGGTCAGATCCCTCCGGTCCGCCAGCCGCTCATAGATCTGCAGGCCGGTGGTCCCGGCGGAGCCGTCGATGTATACGTTCATCCGATCTGCCTCCTTACATACTCGATCTGCCGCTCCACGCTCTCCGGCGCGGGGCCGCCGTAGGAGGTGCGGCGGAGAAGGCAGTTGTCGATGTTGATGGCCTCATAGAGGCTCTCGTCAAAAAGATCGCTTTTGGCGCGGTACGCCTCCAGGGGAAGCTCCTCCAGGGTGACGCCCTTTTGGGTACACGCGGCCACCAGCTCCCCGGTGAGCTTGTAGGCGGTGCGGAAGGGCATCCCGCGCCCCACCAGCCAGTCCGCCAGGTCGGTGGCGTTGATGAAGCCCGCGGCGGCGGCCTTCCGCATGTTTTCGGGGATAAACGTCATGGTCCCCACCATGGGGGCGCAGACGGTGAGGCAGGCGTCCACGGTGTCAAAGGCGTCGAAGATCAGCTCCTTATCCTCCTGCATGTCCTTGTTGTAGGCCAGGGGCAGGCCCTTGAGCACGGTGAGGAGCGCCATCAGGTCCCCGTAGACCCGGCCGGTCTTGCCCCTTGTCAGCTCCGCCATATCCGGGTTTTTCTTCTGGGGCATGATGGAGGAGCCGGTGGAGTAGGCGTCGGAAAGGCGGACGAATTTAAATTCCCAGCTGGACCAGAGGATCAGCTCCTCGGAGAGGCGGGAGAGGTGGGTCATCACGAGGCTGAGGGCGGCGGCCAGCTCCACGCAAAAGTCCCGGTCGGACACGCCGTCCAGGGAATTTTCCGCCACGCTGTCAAAGCCCAGAAGCGCCGCCTCCATCTGCCGGTCGGTATCGTAGGTGGTGCCGGCCAGGGCGCAGCAGCCGATGGGCGAGACATTCATGCGGCGTGAAGCGTCGGTGAGGCGGCCCAGGTCCCGGAGAGCCATCATGGCGTAGGCCATCAGGTGGTGGCCCATGGTGACGGGCTGGGCCCGCTGGAGGTGGGTGTAGCCCGGCATGACCATGGCTTTGGCCTCCTCCGCCCTATCACAGAGGGTGAGGATGAGCTTTTTCAAAAGGCCCCCGGTGGTCTCCACCCGGCCCCGGAGGTACATACGGGTGTCCAGCGCCACCTGGTCGTTGCGGCTGCGGGCGGTGTGGAGGCGCTTGCCCGGCTCGCCCACGCGCTCCGTCAGGGTCTGCTCCACGAAGGTGTGGATGTCCTCGGCCTCCGGGTCGACCGTCAGCGCGCCCGCGTCCAGATCGGCCAGGATCCCGGTAAGGCACGCCACGATGGCTTCGGCGTCCTGAGGGGAGATGATAGATTGAGCCGCCAGCATCTTGGCGTGGGCCACAGAGCCGGCGATGTCCTCCCGGACCATGCGGGCGTCCACGCGGATAGAGCGGTTGAAGTCCTCGGCGGCCTCGTCGATGGCGCCGGAGGCCAGGCCGGACCAGAGCTTGGGCATGGGGATGCCTCCTTTGGGGGTGTGGGTGATGGGATCCGAAACAGGGAACGGGCCGCCAAGAGAGGCGGCCCCTACGGCGTGTCATGGGGTAAATCTCCCGGAATACGGGGGACGGGCCGCCAAGAGAGGCGGCCCCTACGGCGTGTCATGGGGTAAATCTCCCGGAATACGGGGGACGGGCCGTCAAGAGAGGCGGCCCCTACGGCGTTTTTTACGTTTCCGTTATCGGGGGAACGGGCCGCCGCCCGATGGGGAAAGGAGGAGCGAACCGTGCGCCTGAGCGTTCCCGCCGTGCGGGGACGCGAGGTAAAGCCGGTTCCGCGACGACGTGTCCGGCCCGTACGGGGACGTTCTTACTTTAAACCGTTCTTTTTGTCAACAGCGGCCTGGACGGAGATGGGCAGGCCGTAGAGGTTGATGAAGCCCTCGGAGTCCTTCTGATCGTAATCGGAGGCGCCGAAGGTGGCCAGCTCGTCGGAGTAGAGGCTCCAGTCGCTCCACACGCCGGCCTTGATGATGTTGCCCTTGTAGAGCTTTAAGCGCACCTTGCCGGTGACCCGCTCCTGGGTCTTGTCCACAAAGGCGGAGAGGGCCTCCCGCAGGGGGGTGTACCACTGGCCGTTGTACACAAGCTCGGCGAAGGTGACGGAGAGCCTCTCCTTCTCGTGCTGGGTCATCTTGTCCAGGCACACCGTCTCCAGATACTTGTGGGCCGCGTAGAGCACCGTGCCGCCCGGGGTCTCGTAGACGCCCCGGCACTTCATGCCGACTAAGCGGTTCTCCACGATGTCCAGAAGCCCGATACCGTTGGCGCCGCCAAGCTCGTTGAGCTTATAGATGATCTCCTTGGCGGAGGTCTTCACGCCGTCGATGGCCACGGGCACGCCCTTCTCAAACTCGATCTCCACATAGGTGGGCGTGTCGGGGGCGTCCAGGGGGGAGACGCCCAGCTCCAGGAAGCCGGGCTTTTCATAGAGCGGCTCGCTGCCGGTGTCCTCCAGATCCAGGCCCTCGTGGCTCAGATGCCACAGGTTCTTGTCCTTGGAGTAGTTGGTCTCCCGGTTTATTTTCAGAGGGACGTTGTGGGCCTCGGCGTAGTCGATCTCCTGATCCCGGGACTGGATGTCCCAGACGCGCCAGGGGGCGATGATCTTGAGGCCGGGGGCGAAGTGCTTCAGGGTCAGCTCGAAGCGCACCTGGTCGTTGCCCTTGCCGGTGCAGCCGTGGGCGATGGCGTCGCACCCCTCGGCTACGGCGATCTCCGCCAGCCTCTTGGCGATGACGGGGCGGGCCATGGAGGTGCCCAGCAGGTAGTCCTCATAGACGGCGCCGGCCTTCATGGTGGGGATGATGAAGTCGTCCACGAACTCGTCGGTCAGGTCCTCGATGTAGAGCTTGGAGGCGCCGGTCTTTTTGGCCTTCTCCTCCAGGCCGTCCGTCTCGCTCCCCTGCCCCACGTCGCCGCAGACGGCGATGATCTCGCATCCGGGGTAGTTCTCCTTGAGCCAGGGGATGATGATGGATGTATCCAGCCCGCCCGAATAGGCTAGGGCGATCTTTTTGATGGGTTTTTCAGACATGGGTGATCCCTCCGCAGGTATTTTGATTTGTAGTGCCATTATGGGACTTTTTCACGGAAAAGTCAAGGATTATTCATCTATCCATTTCGATTTGTAAAACAAACGAAGCCCCCGGCGGGCCGGAGGCGGATTTTGGGTAGATTGGCGCTCTCCCCTCCCGTTTCCGGCGGGAAGGAAAGAATAATCATGCTGAATAGATGAAAAATTATTCATCCTCCGCCGCCGGAGGGAGCGTGACCAGCGCGCCTACGGCCTCGGAGAGAGCGGGTCCGTTGGGGGATGCCTGGGCCACGGAGATCACCCGGTACCCCTCCTTGAATTTGCCGGGGGCGTAGAGGTTGGGGACCCGGGCCGTCAGGACGCCGGGCTCCGGGCGCTCCGTCTCCAGCCGCTTCCCGTCCAGGGTGATGATGCTGTAATCGGTGAAATTGCGGCCGTAGACGAAAAGCTGATCCCCCTCATACGACCAGGAGTCGATGACCACGGGCTCCACGCCCATGCGCAGGTCGGTGGCGGTGAAGGGGCACTTGCCGCCGCAGCAGTACCAGTCGCCGGCCAGCATGTCGTACTCCAGCAGGTTCAGGCCCTCCTCGTAGTCCTCAGAGTCCCGCATCTGCTGGTGGTAGCGGGTGATGAGGCCGGGGCTCATGCCCAGGTCGGCCAGGACCCGGGGGTAGAGCTGGTAGGCGTACAGATCCTCGTCCCGCTGGGGCAGGCGCAGATTTGTCCACATGACGTACTCGGTCTGGAAGATGTCGCCGTTCTCCAGCTGGTCGGAGCCGATGGAGAAGGAGGGCAGATGGTCGCCGTAGAGCACCAGCACCGTGGGTTCGGCCCGGCGGGAGAGGGCGGAGACAAGGTCGCCGATGAACGCGTCCGTCTCGGAGAGCTGGGACATATAGTAGGCCAGGGCCTCCTGCTCGTCGGGCTCGTCGGCCCAGGTGACGTCCAGATCCTCCATGTCCTCGCTGTCCACGCCCCGCTGGTATTTGCCGTGGCCCTGGACGGTGATGGTAAAGACAAAATCCTGCCCCGGCGTGGCGTCCATGGCCTTGAGGATCTCGCCGGTGAGGATGCTGTCGCGGCACCAGCCGATGGGGTTGAACTCCACCCCGTCCATGTACTCGATGGAGGTGAAGCTGTCAAAGCCCAGCTGGGCGAAGACCTTGTCCCGGTCGTAGAAGGTGCCGGTGTTGTTGTGGATGGCAGCGCCTGTGTAGCCCAGGGACTTCAGATCCCACACCACCGTTTCGCAGGCCCGGTCCCGGAGGGTGGTCTTGTAGGGGTACTCCCCCAGGCCCAGGAAGTCCAGGCTCATGCCGCTGAGGATCTCGAACTCCGTGTTGGCGGTGCCGGCCCCCACGGAGGGGACGGTGAGGAAGCCGGAGGAGAAGTCGTCCCGGAGGCGGGTGAAGTTGGGAATGGGGTTCTCCGTAAATTCCACGTCGTCTAAGTAGCCCACATCGAAGAAGGACTCCAGCTGGACGAAGAGGATATTGGGCCGCAGATCCGGCTGCGCCGCCTCCTTCAGGTTGCCCACCATCCAGTTGACGGCGGAGCGGGAATAGAAATCGGGCCGGGAAACGCCCCGGTCGAAGGTACCGGTGGTGAAGCAGTAGACGAAGCCGTAGCGGGAATAAGCGTCGGCGATGTTGGAGAAGGTCTTCTCCCGGGACTCCTCGTGGCCCACCACCGTCAGGCTGTAGGCCCCCACGGCCAGCAGGACCGAGCCGGCGATGAGCACCCCGGCCATCCGCAGGCGCACGGGGTGTTTGGCGGCGTGTATGTAGGCCAGCACAAGGCCCGTCACCACGGCGATCACGGCCAGCGCCAGCAGGACGATCTGCCAGACCTCCAGGTAGATGGTGAAGATGGCGGTGGCCGAGGGGATCAGCGTAAGGTCGGTGGTGCTGAAGGGCGTCACCCGGAAAAAGAGCATCCCGGCGTTGACAAGGCCGCACAGGAGCCAGAAGCCGGAAAACAGGATGAGCCAGAAGGAGCGCTTTTTAAAAAGATGCGCCAGGGAGAGGGTGGACAGCACGATCAGCATCCCCGCGGCAAAGTTCAGCGGGTGGGTAAAGAGAAAGACGAACCCCCGGATCAGGGAGTGGCGGGAGGCCATCTCGATGAACAGCGTCTCGATAAAGGCCAGGGCGGCGGTGGTGATAACGGGGTGCTCCTCCACCGCGCGGGCAAGCTTTTCCGTCAGGCGCTTCCAGAAGCCCCTGACGGCTGTTGATTTTCGCATGAGTTCTCACCTCTGAAAACCCTTGAAATTTTTTGTCGGAATCGCCCCTTATGATAGCAAACCGGGCGGCGAATTGCAATGGTCGAAAGATTAAAGATTCGTTAACTTTGCCCCGTTTTTTCCATCAAACCGGGAAAATTTCTTGTTATTTCCAACCGAACCGGGGTTTTGACATTTCCCGGCGGTTGTATTATACTGGAGGGGACGGGGCGCGCGTCCGCGCCGCCCTCGGCCGTACATTTTACTTTCAGGGAGGGTCACTTATGCTCGCACAGGGAATGAAAGCGCCGGACTTCACGCTTTCGGACAAGGACGGGAACAGCGTCTCGCTGGCCGATTTCAGGGGCCGCCGGGTGGTGGTCTATTTCTATCCCAAGGACTCCACGCCCGGGTGTACCCGTCAGGCCTGCGCCTTCGCCGCGGCCTGGGGGCAGTATCAGGCGCTGGGCGTGCCGGTCATCGGTATCAGCCGGGACAGCGCGGCCTCCCACGCCCGGTTCGCGGAGAAAAACGGCCTGCCCTTCCTCCTGCTCTCGGATCCCGAGCGGATCGCCATCGAGGGCTTCGGGGTGTGGCAGGAGAAGAAGAACTACGGCAAGGTGACCATGGGCGTGGTGCGCACCAGCTTTGTCATCGGCCCCGACGGGCTCATCGAGAAGGTCTTCCCCAACGCAAAGCCCGACACCAACGCCGCGGAGATCCTGACGTATCTCAGGGGGTGAACGCATGCCGCTGAAGCTTCTGCGGGGGGAGAAGAGCGTCAAGGGGCCGCTCCCGCCGCTCAAGGCCGGGGACGAGGCGGGGCTGACGGAGGCGTATCTGCGTCTTTTTGAGCGGGAGGCCGGGTGGCCGCGCCGCGGCGCGGAGACGGGCCTTCTGGGACTGGACGCCGGGTTTACCCCGGAGCGGTCCCTGCGCGTCGCCGTCCGGGCCGCCAGCATCTATCTGCGCGCCCACGAGGCGGACATCACCATCCGGGTGCCGGAGGGGCGGCTGGATACGGACTTCTCCCTGGAGCTGGCCCAGTACATCGCCCGGCGGTATACCGGCGGGCCGGGCCTTTTCGGCCAGAGCTTCTCCCGCACGCCGCCGGCCTTCAACGCCGTCCGGGAGGAGGCAAAAATGCCCGACGCCTCCGCGCCCGACGCCTCCGCGCCCGACGCCTCCGCGCCCAACGCCCCCGCGCCGGAGGCCGCGCCCCGCCCCCTTGGCGCCGCCGGGGTCTTTGCCGCCGCGCCGGCCAGAAAGGTCCGCCTGGAGGACATGCTGAAAAAGACGGACGCCGGATTTTCCGAGACGCTTCTCCGGCTCATCGACGAGAGCGGGCGGAAGGACGCGGAGGTCTACAAGGCCGCCAACATCGACAGGAAGCTCTTTTCCAAGATTCGCTCCAACCCCGCCTACCGCCCCTCCAAGGCCACGGCCCTGGCCCTGGCCTTCGCCCTGCGGCTGGATCTGCCCCAGACGCGGGATCTCATCGGCAGGGCGGGCTACTCCCTGACCCACGCCAGCGTCATGGACATCATCGTGGAATATTACATTGAGAATAAAAACTACGACATTTTCGCCCTGAACGAAACGCTGTTCCGGTATGACCAGCCGCTCCTGGGCGGGGCGTGAAAAACCGTTAAATGTCGCTTTTCAAGCGACCAGGGCCCCCCTTTTCTCTGGTATCATGGGATCATCAAAGAAAAGGAGGTCATGAAAAATGACAAACAACGATCTCACCGAGCTGGTATTCATTCTGGACCGCAGCGGCTCCATGGCGGGGCTGGCGAGCGACACCATCGGGGGCTTCAACGCCATGCTGGCCAAGCAGAAGGCCGAGCCGGGACAGGCCCTGGTGACCACGGTGCTTTTCGACCACGAGACGGTGACCATCCACGACAGGCTGAAGATCGCCCAGGTTCCGGAGATGACGGCCCGGGAGTACAGCGTCCGGGGCTCCACCGCCCTGCTGGACGCCGTGGGCAGGACCGTGGAGCACATCGCCGCCGTCCACAGGTACATCCGGCCCGAGGACGTGCCGGGGAGGACCATGGTGATCATCACCACCGACGGGATGGAGAACGCCAGCCGGGAGTACAGCTATGACCGGGTGTGCGCCCTCCTGGACGAGAAGCAGAAGGCCGGGTGGGAGTTCATCTTCCTGGGGGCCAACATCGACGCGGCCCGGGAGGCGGCCCGGTTCGGCATCGCCCCCGGCAACGCCGTCACCTACAAGGCCGATCACGAGGGCACGGCGCTGAATTTCGACGTGATCTCCGAGACGGTGGCCCACGTCCGCGCCGGCGCGCCCATGGCGGCGAACTGGAAGGCCCGCATCGAGGAGGACGTCAAAAAGCGCGGCAGATGACGGTGAACTGGCTCGAAAGCCCTATGGATTTTTCCCGACGCGCATGTCGCCGGGAAAAAGTTTGAATTTGAACTTTTTTACAAGGTGAAATTCATAATAGTATCCCCCTTGGGGTAACCTTACCTCAAGGGGGAATTTGCGTGAAGGACGAAAACATGACCGCGCCGGCGGCCAACGAGCCGGACAACCGGCCCAAAAAGCCGGAGGAGATCTATCAGAAGGATCAGATCGAGGATATGGGCTCCTCCACCGTCCGTTCGGAGCGGGGGACCATCCACTGTCTGACCATCGTGGGGCAGATCGAGGGGCACCAGCTGCTGCCGGCGGACAACAAGACCACCAAATACGAGCACGTCCTGCCCCAGCTGGCGGCCATCGAGGAGGCCGAGGACATCGACGGGCTCCTCATCCTGCTGAACACCCAGGGCGGCGACGTGGAGGCGGGCCTGGCCATCGCGGAGCTGATCGCCGGCATGTCCAAGCCCACGGTGTCCCTGGTGCTGGGGGGCGGCCACTCCATCGGCGTGCCCCTGGCCGTGGCGGCCAGGATGAGCATGATCGCGCCCTCGGCGGCTATGACCATCCACCCCGTCCGGCTCACGGGCGTGGTCATCGGCGTGCCCCAGACCTACAACTACTTTGGGAAGATCCAGGAGCGGATCGTCCGGTTCGTCACGGAAAATTCCCGCATCACCCGGGAAAAATTTACCGAGCTGATGCTGAAGACCGGCGAGCTGGCCGCCGACGTGGGCACGGTCATCTACGGCGAGGAGGCCGTGGAGTCGGGCCTCATCGACCGGATCGGCACCCTCTCCGACGCCCTGGGGTACCTGCACCAGGAGATCGCCAGACGGAAAAAATAGAAAATGTCCCCCGGAAACGGTCCGGGGGATACATATTCTCAGCTCACTTTTTCACGACGGGCAGCCACAGCTCCATATAGCGCCCGGAGTTGTACGCCTCGTCGCCGTAGCGGTAGAACCAGTGGGAGCGGACCACCTCCGGGCGGTCGTCCAGCTCGTAGCCGGAGCCGGGGAGGACCTCGTTGGCCACGTTCAGGCGGAAGCTGTCGTAGATCTGGGTGGGATATTTGCACTTTTCCGTCTCGCAGACCAGGTAAAGGCCGGCGGGGATGACGAGCTTCTCGAACCGGGCGGCCACGTCCGGGTCGTTCAGCGTCTCATCCAGATTTTCGGTGTCGATGGGGGTCAGCTCCCAGGCGATGTAGAAGTCGTAGCCGTCGTCGTCCTGGTTCTTGATGACCTCGTACATGGTCTCCCGGTCCGGGGCCAGGCCCTGGAGGATATACTGGTTGACGCGGGTACTGACCCACATGTTGTAGTCCTGGTCGCGCCTGTCCACGGGCGCGCCCTGAAAGCGGCGCTTAAAGCCGGTCAGGGTCAGCGCGGGCTTTTCCTCGATTTTATAGTTCATCATACTCGCTCCTTCTAAAGATAATTTGATCCGGAGTGGGGAGAAGGATCGGAGGGTCGCGCCCCTGGCCTCGCTGGGCAGGACGCCGTGGAACCGCTTGAAGGCCTTGGCAAAGCTGTCGGGGCTGTCGTAACCGTATTTCAGGGCCGCGTCGATGACCCTGATCCGGCCCGCGGCCAGCTCCGCCCCCGCCAGCGCCAGACGGCGGCACCGGATATACTCGCCCAGGGTGTACCCGCACAGGATGCTGAACACCCGCTGGAAGTGATAGCTTGACGACGCGGCCTCGCGCGCGGCCCGCTCGTAGTCTATCTCCTCCGTCAGGTTCGCCTCGATGTAGTCAAGCGCCCTTTGGATCCCGTCGATCCAATCCATACCGCTCACTCCTTTCGAGTATGTTATACCGCAAAAATCCGCTCCCGTCCCGACTTTCCGTGCGGCGCGGTGACGGATTTATTCGTAATGGGTCCACATTCTCAGGACCTTAACGATTTTTTCCTCCGGGTACGCCTGATAGACAAGCCTGTGTTGGACATTGATCCTTCGGGAGTAGAAGCCGGCCAGATCCCCCACCAGTTTTTCGTAAGGCGGCGGGGTCTTGAAGGGATCGCCGGCTAACACGGCAAGCAGTGCTTTCGCCCTTTTCTCAAGTCCGGCCTGGGCCAAAAGCCGCTTATCCTTCTCCGCCTGTCTGGAAAAAACGACGGTGTACATCACCACCGCTCCTTCGGGTCGTAGGGCACGCACTCCCCCACAGGCTCCGCGGCGGCTTCGCGGATGCTTTCCACCATGCCCGGTATGGCGGCCAAATGCAGCGTCTCCACCATTCCCCGGTAATCGTCCTCGCTGAGAATGACGGCGTTCCCATTTTTCGTAGTGACATTGATGATCTCCCCGTAGGTCACGGCCTGGTCGATATAGTCAAAGACGTTTTTCCGAAAGGCGGTTATGTTGGTATTGGTCACGTCTGTACCCCCCTTTTTTACTACTATGTACATTATAGCGTACGTTATTCAGAAAGTCAATATCGCTTTTACCGCCCTTCCGCCCGCCCCGTTCACAGGCCGCTCCCGCAGGCCATATCAATTTTAAAATTGGGATAATCGTATAGAAAAACCAGCCGGACGCGCGTCCGGCTGGTTTTGTGATGTCAGACCTTGGGGAAGGCGACGCCCTCCATAAAGCCGCCGTCGGCGCTGAGGGACTGGACGTCCGCCGCGATGACCTTTCCCCGGTAGACGATCATATCCGCCACCACCTTCCCTTTGGCCGTGGGGTGGTTTTTGACCTCATAGGTGTAGCGGGTGGCCTCCAGTCCGGCATACTTCTTCAGATCGAAGCCCTGGGCCTTCTGCAGGGTGTTGTAGTCGGTGTAGACCTGGGAGAAGTCCCTGGGGATGGTGACCGTCTGGGTGTCGATGGGATCCTTCTCCACCTCCCAGCCCAGGCTTCCCAGGTACGCCACCCGCTGTTCGTTGGTGCGGGCCGCCGTACCGGCGCCGGCGGCGGGCCCGGCGGCGGCGTTTTTGTCCCCTCCCCCGCCCAGGAGCAGTACGGCCAGGGCCGCCAGCACCAGAAGCGCCAGCGCCCCGCCGATGATCTTTCTTTTGTCCAGCTTCGCAGTCACAAAAAGCATTGACACACCTCCTTGGAGTCTGGTCAATACTATTCAGGCATTTTTCCCGATATGACCGGGAACCGCCGGACTTTGTTTTGGTCTTTTTTCTCACACAGATGGTTTAAAAAAAGATTTTTCGTAAAATTTGCGGGCAAATCATAAATTTCCTATTGAAAAATGGCGCAATATTGGTTATTATGGTACTTGTCAAAATCACGAATTCGGTTGACGTAATTTCATTCCGATCAAAAAGGAAAATATGGAGGGATCGCCATGTCCAGCAGAATCTTTCAGAGCGTGGTCGTACAGATGAAGGAAGCCACCACAAGAGCCCTTGGCGTTGTGGACAGTGAGGGAAACGTGATCGCCACCAGTGAGCTCTCCGTCATGGGCACCCATATCGCGGACACGGCCAGCATCCTCCCCCAGCCGGGTGAGAAGGTGTCCGTGTACGCGGGGAAGACCTTCCGGCCCGTGGCGGGCTCCGAGCAGAACATCGAGTATGCCGTTTTTGTGGAGGGCACCGACGAGCTGGCCGCCAGCTTCTGCACCATGCTGGCCGTGGCCGTCTCCAGCGCCAAGGCCTACTACGAGGAGAAGTACGACAAGTCCGCCCTGGTCAAGTCCATCATCACCGAGAACATCCTCCCCGGCGACATCTACGTTCACGCCAAGGAGCTGCACTTTGTCTCCGACGTCCCCCGGGCGGTGTTCTACATCCGGCAGATCGACCGCTCCGACGTGGCCACCCTGGAGGTGCTGCGGCGGCTCTACCCGGAGAAGCAGCGGGACTTCATCATCTCCATCAACGAGTCCGACATCGCCGTTATCAAGGAGGTGCCGGCCCACACCGAGGAGAAGGACACCCACAAGATGGGCGTCGCCATGTCCAACGCCATCTCCGACGAGCTGAAGATCCGCACCGTCATCGGCGTGGGCACCCTGGCCATGCATCTGAGGGATCTGTCCGTCCGCTACAAGGAGGCCCAGACCGCCATCGACATCGGCAAGGTCTTTGACACGGAGAAGACCGTCATCAACTACGAAAGCCTTGGCATCGGGCGGCTCATCTATCAGCTCCCCACCACCATGTGCCAGATGTTCCTCAACGAGGTCTTCAAGAAGAACCCCATCGACTCCCTGGACGAGGAGACCCTGGGCATCATCAACGAGTTTTTTGACAACAACCTGAACATCTCCGAGACAAGCCGGAAGCTGTTCGTCCACCGCAACACCCTGGTATACCGTCTGGGCAAGATCAAGAAGATCACCGGCCTCGACCTGCGGGAGTTCGACCAGGCCATCGTGTTCAAGGTGGCCCTGATGGTCAAGAAGTACCTTGATTCCCAGGAGTCCGCCCACACGAATATCCAGTAATCGGATCCAAAAAAGGAAACAGATTTGTTATGGTTCAATTTACAGACGTATTCAAGTCCTACGAAAACGGCACCAAGGCCCTTCGCGGGATCAGCTTCACCATCAACGACGGCGAGTTTGTCTTTTTAGTGGGCCCCTCCGGCTCCGGCAAGACCACCGTCATCAAGCTCCTCACCGGCGAGATCGCGCCTACCGACGGCACGGTGATGGTCAACGACTACAACCTGAGCACCATGAAATTCTCCAAAATGCCCTACATGCGCAGGACGCTGGGGGTGGTGTTCCAGGATTACCGGCTCATCGAGGACAAGACGGTCTATGAGAACGTGGCCTTTGCCATGCGGGTCATCGGCGCCTCCGGCAAGGAGATCCGCCGGCGCGTCCCCTACGTGCTGGAGCTGGTGGGCCTGGACACCCGCACCCGCCGCCGCCCCCAGGAGCTCTCCGGCGGCGAGCAGCAGCGGGTGGCCATCGCCAGGGCCCTGGTCAACAACCCCAAGCTCATCATCGCCGACGAGCCCACGGGCAACCTGGACCCGGCGCGGAGCCTGGAGATCATGATGCTTTTGCAGAAGATCAACGAGCTGGGCACCACCGTTTTGGTGGTGACCCATGAAAAGGAGCTGGTGGAGAGCTTCTCCAAGCGCGTCATCGCCATCGACGCGGGCAAGATCATCAGCGACGGAATGGACGGGTACTACAGCTATGAGAGGTAACAGGTTCGGCTATTACATACGCGAGGGCGTCAGCAGCATCTTCAACCACGGCTTCATGTCCTTCGCCTCGGTCTGCATCATCGTGGCCTGCCTGCTGATCATGGGCAGCTTTACGCTTCTGGCCATCAACGTGGACAACATCATCGACACCATGGAGAGCCAGAACGAGCTGATGGCCTTTGTGGACGACTCCCTCACCGAGGAGCAGGGCCGGGCCCTGGAGCCGGTCATCGAGGCCCTCCCCAACGTGGACCGGGCCGTGTTCATCACCCGGGAGAAGGCCTGGGAGGATTTCGTGGAGACCTATGAAAACCCCCGCTTTTTTGAGGGGCTCAACTCCGACGTGACCCGGGACCGGTACGTGGTCTATCTGGACGACATCTCCAAAATGCAGGAGACCTACGACGCCTTGTCCACGCAGGTGGAGGGGATCGCCTGGGTGCGGGCCCATCTGGAGATCAGCCAGGGCTTTGTCCGCATCCGCAACGTGGTGACGCTGGTATCCATGGGCCTGGTGGCGGTGCTGTTCGTCATCTCCCTCTTCATCATGTCCAACACCATCAAGCTGACCACCGTGGAGCGGCGGGACGAGATCGCCATCATGAAGATGGTGGGCGCCACCAGCACCTTCATCCGCTGGCCCTTCGTGGTGCAGGGGCTGATTTTGGGCCTCATAGGCGCGCTGGTGAGCTTCACGCTGGAGTGGGGCCTCTATCAGCTGCTGGCCCAGCAGCTGGTGTCCGGGGCCGGGATCTCGTTCCTGTCGGTGATCCCCTTCTACAAGGTGTCCATCCCCATCCTCATCGCCTTCGGCGTGGTGGGCCTGGGCGTGGGCGTCATCGGAAGCTCCCTGGCTATCAAGAATTATCTGAAAGTGTGATAATGTTCACAAATAAGATGCAATTTGGCTGCCCGTCCCTGTTATAATGGAGATCGGTAAATCGTACACGGCGGATCGCGTGTTTTCTGGGAGGCTAAGACATTGACTAACAAAACGCAAAAGCTTTTCATTCGGATCATCTGCGTCATACTGGCCGTGGTACTGGCGGGATCGGTGCTTGTGACCATCCTGGCCTCCAGCGCCGGCGCGGTGACGGAGGCGGAGATCAAAAAGCTCCAGGAGGAGCTGAGCGGCCTCCGCCAGCAGCAGAAGGAGCTGAAAAGCGAGATCAACTCCATTGAGTACGAGAAAAAGCAGATCATCGCCAAGAAGCAGGTCCTGGACCAGCGCATGGAGCTGACGCTGCAGGTCATCGACAACCTGACGGCGCAGATTGGCCAGTATGAGATCTACATAGGCGAGAAGCAGCAGGAGGTAGAGGCCCGCCAGGCGGCGGAGAACGAGCAGTGGGAGCAGTACAAGGTGCGCATCCGCGCCATGGAGGAAAACGGCACCGTCTCCTACTACGCCATCATCTTCGGGGCACGGGACTTCGCGGATATGCTCTCCCGCATCGATATGATCTCCTCCATCATGGACTATGACGAGTCCCTCTATCAAAAGCTGGTGGCCGCCCGCAAGGACACGGAGGCCGCCAAGGCCACCCTGGAGGGCGTGAAGTCCGAAATGGAGGGCAAGCGCCAGGAACAGCAGGAGGCCGAGGCCGAGCTGGAGGAGGAACAGCAGGAGGCCATAGACCTCCTGAACACCCTGCAGAACGACCTGGAAGCGGCCCAGGCCCTCTACGATCAGGTCAGTGAGGATGAGGACGCCCTCAAGGACGAGATCACCAAGAAGCAGAAGGAGCTGGAGGCCACCCAGAGGGTCAAGGGCACCGGCAAGTTCATCTGGCCTGTGGACTCCAACGTGGTCACCTCCCCCTTCGGCAGCCGCAACACCGGCATCGCCGGCGCCTCCACCAACCACAAGGGCGTCGACCTGAAGGCCCCCACCGGCGCCAAGATCTACGCCGCGGACACCGGCACGGTCATCACCTCGGCCCTGTCCAGCTCCTACGGCAATTATGTGGTCATCGACCACGGCAACGGCTACACCACCCTCTACGGCCATATGTCCAAGCGGGCGGTGAAGCAGGGCGACAAGGTCACCAAGGGCCAGGTCATCGGCTACTCCGGCGCCACCGGCATCGCCAACGGTCCCCACTGCCACTTCGAGATCTGGGACCATGGCAACCGGGTGAACCCGCTGAAGTTCTTCGACTCCTCCACCTACGTCGTGCGGTAAGGGTTGAAAAGTAATAGATCATACGGAAAACGGATACAAAACGGCCGGGGAATCCTTTCCCCGGCCGTATCTGTTTGTCAAAGCACTCAAACCCTTTTATCCGACAGTCTCACACGCCGGAGTAGGCCGCAAAGCCCGCGTCGATGGGCAGGACTACGCCGGTAATGGCGCTGGCGGAGCGGTCATCGCAGAGGAAAAACACGCCGCCCAGAAGCTCCTCCGCGTCCACAAAGCGGCCCATGGGGGTGCCGTTGAGGATCTTCTCGCTCCGCGCCGTGGGGGTTCCGTCGTCGTTGAACAGGAGCTTGCGGTTCTGGTTGCTGACCAAAAAGCCCGGGGCAATGGCGTTGCAACGGATGCCGGACTTGGCGAAATGGGTCGCCAGCCATTGGGTAAAGTTGCTGATGGCGGCTTTCGCGCCGGAATAGGCCGGGATTTTTGTAAGAGGGATGTAGGCGTTCATGGAGCTGACGTTCAGGATCACGCCGCTCCCCCGCTCCACCATGTCCTTGGCAAAAATCTGGGTGGGCAGGAGCGTACCCTGGAAGTTCAGCTTGAAGACGAAATCCACGCCGGAGGGGTCCAGGTCAAAGAAGGTCTTCTGTCCCTCCTTCGCCTCGTGCTGGTACTCGTTGTCGGTGGTGGCACGGGGGTTGTTGCCGCCCGCGCCGTTGATGAGGATGTCCACGGGGCCGAGGTCGGCTAAAATCGCCTCGTGGGCGGCCTTGATGGAATCCGGTTCCAGAACGTTGCACTTGTAGCCGTTGAGGGCAAAGCCCTCGGCCCGCACCTCGTCGGAGAGCTTCTTCACCGCGTCCTCATTGAGGTCCAGCGCGGCCACTTTCGCGCCGGCCTGGGCGAAGGCCCGCGCCATCACGGAGCACAGCACCCCGCCCGCGCCGGTGACCGCCACGGTTTTGCCGGTAAAATCTATGTTGAGAGGGAGATCAATCATTTCAATCATCCTTTCTGTGTATTGAGAGACGGGCCGCCAAGAGAGGCGGCCCCTACAAGTCATTCGATGGTGCCGCCGTTGGCCTCGATGAGGCCGTTGAGGCAGGCGGAGCCCAGGGCCCGATCAAAGAGGCCGCGGCCCGGTTTGCCCGTCCGCCAGTGCTTTCACCATAAGGAGCTTTTCATGATCTCCCCTCCTCAACCTCGGGCCGCCAGGTCGATATTCTCGCCCGTCAGCCCGATATGCGTGCCGGATTTGGCCTCGTCGGACTCCGGGTGGGCCAGGAGCCACTTGTTGCGGACGGTCATCCAAGTGTCCTCGGCGTTTTTGGGAGTGATAGCGGGCATTGGGAAGTTGGTGCCGCGGGGCAGGACGATGGCTACGCGGAAGGGCTCGCCGGGGGTGATGCTGCACGGGGCGTAGTGGAGGGTGGTGGCGTAGACCTCCACCGGGACGGCGGCGGGGGCGCGGAACGCCTTGACTTTGGCGGTGTCCAGCACGCCGTTTTCCACCTCGTCGAGCCGGGCCACCAGCAGGATGTACTCCCCCTCGCCGATGTTCAGCTCGCTGTCCCGGTGGTACTCCAGGCAGTTGAGCTTGGAATTCCGGCCCCAGCACATGCCGATCTCCACGGGCATCCCGCCGTAGAAGTTATTCTGGAACTCGGCGTAGTTGCAGGTGGCCTCCAGTGCGGGTATGCTGGGCTCGTAAGCCGTACCGCTCTCGGGGAGGGGGATGGTCTTGACGGCGTTCATCAGGCAGGTGGTGTCATAGCCCTCCAAAATGCGCCCGTAGGGCTTAAATTCGGGATCGTAGACGGAATAAATTTTCATCTTTTCTCACCTCACATCAGTTTCGGAAACAGAGACTTCATGGCGGGGTAAATCTTTTTGAATTGGCTGTAGCGCTCGTCGTAGAGCTTCGTTAACTCCGGGTCAGGTCCGGTGGTGGAGGCCACGGTCACCAGGGCTTTGCAAGCCTCCTGAACGGAGTCGTATTTCCCGTCCGCCACCATGGCCA
>CANRMY010000047.1 GCA_947631845.1 uncultured Oscillospiraceae bacterium
CAGGCCATCACCGAGGTCAAGGCCGGTAAGATCGAGTACCGTCTGGACCGCACCAACATCATCCACTGCCCCATCGGCAAGGTCTCCTTCGGCGCGGAGAAGCTCACCGAGAACTATAACGCTCTCATCACCGCCCTCCTGCGCGCCAAGCCCGCCGCCGCCAAGGGCCAGTATATCCGCTCCTGCGTCACCGCGTCCACCATGGGCCCCGGCATCAAGATCAACGCCCAGAAGGCCCTGTAAGACGTAAAACATACCAAAACAAGCCCGGTTTTCCGGGCTTGTTTTTTTTGCGTATAAACCCCGTACGGGCCGGACACCCGGCCGGCCCGTGTACCGAATTTCCGAACGGCCACCCCACAACGCCGTACGGGCCGGACACCGGCCGGCCCGTGTATCGAATTTCCACAACGCCCGCCTAAAAAAGGTTGCGGCTCCGCCGCTTATTTAAAAATCGGGCCGCCAAGAGAGGCGGCCCCTACGGATACGTAATAATTAGGTGTTGCGAAATTTGATGGCGCGTCGGGCCGCCCGGTGTGCGGCCCCTACGATTACCCGCACCCGTACGGCCCGGACACTCGTACGGGCCGGACACCTGTACGGGCCGGACACCCGGCCGGCCAGTCTATCGAATTCCGTATTTTTCCGTACAGCGCACCCGTAGGGGCGGCCGTCCCCGGCCGCCCGTCCCGGTACATCCGGACTTTCAATCAACGCCTGTCAAACGGTTTCGACCGCCACGATATCGCTCATGGTCCTGTCCACCGGCCTGTATTCCCGGACATAACCGCCCAGGACAAGGGCCAGGGCAAGCACCAGAACGAGGCAGTAGACACAGACGATCGCCTTTTTCATGGTCGCGACCCCGTCACTTCAGCCCGGCGCTTTCCAGCAGGCTCAGATCGCCGTCCTCCGCCATTTCAAAGGCGTTGAGGAAGGTCTGGTAGTCCTCCTCCGGCCCCAGGACGCGGTGGGAGATCTCCGTCTCCGTGACCTGGTCCCCGTCATAGCCGATCCGGCTCACCACCTCGTAGCCCATCTGGCCCATAAGGCGGGTGAGCTTTCCGTTTACCACGTAAAGGAGCGAATGGGCCATATCGAAGGAGCCCAGCTTTTCCAGCCGCCCGGTGTCCATGCTCCAGACGCCCGCCTCGGCGTCGGCCTCATAGTGGCCGTACCCGGCGATCAGCTCCGGTGTCCCGTCCCCCGTCAGGTCAAAGAGGCCGTAGCGGAGGTAAAGGGACTCGTAGTCCTGGGCCTGCAGATACGCCAGGATTCCCTGGTAGTCGTTGGCCTCCACCGCGTCGCCGTGGCCGGCCGTCTCGCTCTTCACAAGCTTGAGGCCGCCCTGCCCGTCGGACTCGTAGGTGTTGTAAACGTAGTCGCTGACGCCCTCATTCGCCTTATAGCACTCCACGATCTGCCCGTCGCGGACCTCCGCGTTGCGAAGCGTGATGCCGTATACGAATTTCCCGGCGTCGTTGTCCCAGAACCAGTAGCAGCAGGGGGCGTCGGCCTCCATGCCGTCCTGAACGCCCAGGTCGCAGAAGCCGTCCAGGTTTATGTCAAGGGCCGTCATGGTGCCCTCCCGCCGGGGCGCCTCGGTGTAGCCGGCGTAGATGCCGTTGACGAATCCCTCGGCCTCCCGCACGTTGATCACCTGCATGGGCTCGCCGGAGGCGCTGTTCTCGTAGATCCTGATCTCCCGGATGCCCCAGGAGTCGTCAAAGGGTGCCTTGCGGCCGATGGCCTTGATGACCAGCCTCTTGCGGCCCTCCTGGATAGTGAAGGAGGTCGCCACCACGTCGGTGACCCGCTCCGTATCCAGCCGCACCCCCGCGCCGTAGTAGGTCTTGCAGAACCTGCGCACATCCGCCACCGTGGGCTCCGGATCGGCGCTGGCCTGGCGCATGGCCTCCCCGATGCCCGGCTCCAGGACAAACTCGCCCTCGCCGGCATATCGGAAGAGACGCACGTCCCGGTACGCCGCGCCGGTCTCCGGCACGTAGTCCAGCAGCACCAGCACGTCTCCCACGCCCATCCCCGTGAAGTCCTCGAAGCTCACCGCCGCCACGGAGACGGACTTGTTGTCGTTGCAGACCGGGTGGAACTCATAATCGGACACCTTTTTGTCCTTGGACAGGAAAAACCGCATATCGCCGAACTCCGGCGTGGGACGGTAGGAGATGAACCACACCTTGTCCCAACCGGCAAGCTCCACCTCAAAGCTCTGCTCCTCGTCGATATATTCCGGCAAAAGCTCCACGCCGGCCCCGTACTGGACCTCCGGCGGCGCGGGGGCCAGCTCCGGCTCCCCCACCTTCGCCAGGATGTTCCAGTTGAAGGATTTGGCAAACTCCTCCAGCCCCTCTTTGGTCAGGGCCGGCGTCTCCGCCGCGCCGGAGGTGCCCGCCAGCACGTTGACGGTGACGAAGCTGTCCCCCAGATCGGCGATCACCAGGGCCTTCTCCGCCCCCAGCGCCAGGGCCAGCGTCCTGCCGCCCACGTCCATGTTCCACTGCTCGTACCCGGCGGGGTCGCCCAGATACAGCATGTTGTCCACTACGCTCCCCTTCACCGACCGGACAAGCTGGTAATCCAACGCCGCTCCGTTCTCCAAAGCATAGGTCCCGTCCAGGCCGAAGGCGCCGTTTTCATAGATATAACAGCCGCTCCTTTCGTGCCGCGCGTCGAAAATGTCCCCGCCCTGGAGCGCCGTCAGCTCATCATAGGACATATCCACGCACCTGGTCTGGGCCTTCAGGCCGTATTTGGCGGCGGCCTCCTCCAGGGAGAGCGCGCCGGAGCGGTACTCCTCATAGGCCTTGGACTCGGCGGCGTCCGCGTAGCCCTGCAATGTCAGATAGCTTCCGTAGACGGGGTCCTTCTCCGGCATCACCATGTCCGACAGGCCGAAGAAGTCCGTGGCGTAGGCCGTGATGCCTACGGCCGCCACCACCGCCGCCGCGGCGGCAATCAATCCTTTTTTCAGGGAAAACGCCTTTTTTGTCTTCATTTTTTCAAAGTCCTCCATGTTGAGCTCGTAGGAGGACCGCACATGGGAAAAGGTCTCGCGATAAATGTCCTTACTCATCGTTTTTCCGCCTCCTCAAGCTCCTGTCTCAAAATGGCCCTGGCCCTTGAAAGCCGCGTGGTCACAGCGGACTCCCGCAGCTCCAACAGGCTCCCGATCTCCTTAACGGAATATTCCTCGTAGTAAAAGAGGTACAGCGGCACTCTGTATTTCTCCGGCAGCGCCATCACCGCGGTAAAGAGAGCGATCTGCTCCTCCGCCTCAAAGGGCACCGACAGCGCCAGCTCCTCCGGCGGCGTGGGCACGCGGCGTTTTTCCGCCCTGGCCGCGTTTTTGCAGAAGTTCAGCGTCACCCGGATCATCCAGCGCTTCACATGCTCGTCGCCCTCAAAACGCCCTTTGGAGAGGTAGAGGCGCATCAGCACCTCCTGAACCGCGTCCTCGGCGTCCTGGGGATTGCCCAGGAAATTCAATGCCACCCGGTACACCGTGTCCTTATATTGTTCGGCGTACCGGATGAAATCATTCCTGTCCATCACACCACTGTCCTTTGAAAGCTTTCGTCTATAAAACACATCATAAGGCCATTTTGTCACAAAAGGGCATAAAAAAATAAAAAACTTTTTTAACAGAAAAAGACACAACCCCGATTCGACCTTGCGCCCCCGGCGTATCGGAGCCATGCCTGAGGGTAATCATTATTCAACCGGTTCTACGGAATTCACCCTATACGGTCGTGAGCTATGTATAATGGGACTTATTTTTTTAAATGCTCCACCGCTTTCCTCCCGATGAGGAGGAAAAAATTGAGGATCAGCGCCCCCACCGCCGCGGCGGCGTTTCCCCCGCAGATGGCGATGAGGTAGGAGGAGGCGAAGTAGGAGAGGATGTCCGGCCCCGCGCCGGGGGCGGCGGCGCTTTCGGACACGGCGTAGAGGATCTCCCCGGCGCACAGCCCCACCAGCCCCAGTACAAACGGCTCCGCCGCCAGGATCGGCCGCTCCACCTTCAAAAAGAGCACCGTCTGGGCGGCGATGGAAAAGTAGAAGAAAACAGCGGCCGCGTGGAGCCTCCCGTTCAGCACAAAATCGTCCAAAATCATAAAGAGCGCCGGCAGCAGGAAAAGGAGCGCCGCGATGAGAAGCCCGGAAACCGCCGGCCGCCTGTCCGTAAAGTCCCTGATCACAGCTCTTTTCCCTCTCTCTCCACCTTTTTGATCCCCCGCTCCACCTTTGAGCGGGGGTTCATGACCTCCCGGCCGCAGCCCAGGCACCGGAGCTTGAAGTCAGCGCCCACCCGGGTGATCTCCCACCGGTTGGAGCCGCAGGGGTGCGGCTTTTTCATGGTGACGATATCGCCCACTTTAATGTCCATCCCGCTCCCCCTTGATCAGCTCCCAGTATTTTTTGGCCGCCTGCTCCGTCTTGTTGTCGCCGTACTCGTAGTAGACCGCGTCCTTCAAGCTGTCGGGCAGGTACTGCTGCCGCACCCAGTGGCCGGGGAAATCGTGGGGGTAGAGGTACCCCTGCTCCCGCTCGAAGCCCGTGCCGTCGGCGTGGACGTTCTGCAATTCTCTTGGGATCGGCCCCGCCTTCCCGGCCTTCACGTCGGCAAAGGCCCGGTCGACGGCCATGACCACGGAATTGGATTTGGGCGCGGTGGCCAGCAGGATCACCGCCTGGGCCAGGGGCAGTCTGGCCTCCGGCATCCCCAGCTGGAGCGCGGAATCCACGCATGCCTTGACGATGGCCGCCGCCTGAGGGTAGGCCATGCCGATGTCCTCGCTGGCCGAGCACAGGATCCGCCGGCACGCCCCGGCCATATCCCCCGCCGACAGGGCCCTGGCCAGATAGTGGAGGGCCGCGTCCGGGTCCGACCCCCGCAGGGACTTCATCAGCGCCGAGACCGCGTCAAAGTGCTGATCCCCGTCCCGGTCATACCGCAGGGCGTTCTTCTGGGCCGCGATTCTGGCGTCGTCCAGGGTGATCTTCAGCCTTCCGTCTTCGCCCCTGGCCGCCGCCGTGAACAGCAGCTCCACGGCGTTGACCGCCTTGCGCACGTCCCCGCCGGAGGAGGACGCGATGTGCTCCATGACCCCCTCCTCCAACTCCGCCTCGCCGAACCTGTCCGAGGCGATGGACACTGCCCGCCGCACCGCCTGGAGCACGTCCGCGCTTGTCAGCTCCTTGAACTCGAAAACCGTGGAGCGGCTGAGGACCGCGTTGTAGACGTAAAAGTACGGGTTCTCCGTGGTGGAGGCGATGAGGGTGATCTTCCCGTTCTCGATGAATTCCAGCAGGCTCTGCTGCTGCTTTTTGTTGAAATACTGGATCTCATCCAGATACAGCAGCACCCCGTTGGGGGCCAGAAACGTGTCCAGCTCCGCGATGATGTCCTTGATATCCTGCAAGGACGCGGTGGTGGCGTTGAGCCGCCGCAGCTCCCGCTTCGTCTCCTTGGCGATGATGTTGGCCACGGTGGTCTTGCCGGAGCCGGAGGGGCCGTAAAAAATCATGTTTGGGATCTGTCCGGAGCGGATGATCCGGCGAAGGAGCCCGTTCTCCCCTAAAATATGCCTCTGTCCGTACACCTCGTCCAGGGTTTGGGGCCTTATCTCGTCCGCCAGGGGCCGTGTATGTTCCATCAGCTCACCTCTCCCGTCTTGGGAAGCATGTAATAAAACCGTTTGAACTCCGCGTAGTTCATCCCCCGCGCCAGCTCGTCGATCAGCAGGAGCGCCGCCGCCCGGGAGTCGCTGCCCGCCCGGTGGTGGTCAAGCTCGATGCCCAGATGATCGCACAACACGTTCAGATTGTTGCGTGGAAGGCCGTAGCACCGCCGCGCCATCTGGCAGGTACACACATAGGGGGCGTATTTCCGCCAGGGGATGCCGTAATGGGCCAGGCACACCCTCAGCACCCCCATGTCGAAGGGGGCGTTGTGGGCCGCCAGGATCCCGCTCTCAAAGACGGGCCGCAGCTCCTCCCAGACCTCCGGGAAGGTGGGGGCCTCCGCCGCCGCCTCGGGGGTGATGCCGGTCAGGTCGACGTTGAACCGGTTGAAAAAGGTCTCGGGGTTTATGAGCGTCTCAAACTCGGACACCAGCTCCCCGTTCTCCACCACCGCCACGCCGATGGCACTCATCCTGTCGTTTTTGAAGTTGGGCGTCTCCACGTCAAAGACCACAAATCTGTCCATACCGGGCCTTCCTTTATCTCTAATGAGAAGATTATACCACGCCCGGTGTACGCTTGCAAGAATGGAGTTTACGTGCTATACTGTGAAAAAAGTCAAAAAAAGGCGGTGTAATCATGGACAGAGCCACCTCCGACGAGATCGTGGCCAGATTGGAAAGAGAATACCCCCTGGCGGCGTGTACCCTGGACTACGACGACGCCTACCACCTGCTGGTCAGCGTCCGTCTGGCCGCCCAATGTACCGACGCCCGTGTGAACCAGGTCACCCCCGCCCTCTTCGCCCGCTATCCCACGGTACATGACATGGCGGAGGCCAGGATCGAGGACGTGGAGAACTATATCCGCTCCTGCGGCTTTTATCACGGCAAGGCCAGCGATATTGTAAACGCCGCCATCATGATCGAAACGCAATTTTCCGGCAAGGTCCCGGACAACATGGACGACCTTCTCAAGCTCCCCGGCGTGGGCCGCAAAAGCGCCAACCTGATCCTGGGCGACGTGTACAACGCCCCCGGCGCGGTGGTGGTGGACACCCACTGCATCCGGATCACCAACCTTTTGGGCTATGTGGACACGAAAGACCCGGCGAAAATAGAGCCCATCCTGCGGGCCATCCTGCCGCCGGACAAGTCCAACGACTTCTGCCACCGGATGGTCCTCCACGGCCGGGCCGTCTGCGTGGCCCGCCGCCCCCAGTGCGAAAAATGCGTGCTGGCGGACCTGTGCCGCCACTGCGGCGCTCAAAATAAGGAGGAAACGGTATGAAAAGACGGCTTTTCGCGATCCTTTTGGTCCTGACCCTGCTCCTGTCCACGGCCCTGACCGCCGTGGCGTCGGAGCACGTCATGCAGTGCCGCCTGGGAGGGACGTATTTCAACAGCCTCGGCGAGGCGCTGAAGGTCTACCAGGAGGGGGACGTCATCGAGCTTCTGATGGAGCTCCACCGGTGCGGTACGGTGCCCTATGGCATCGAGGTCCGCGTCCGGGGCGCGAACGGCGTGCGGGTGCCCGACGACCTCTTTTACGCGTACCCCCACCAGGAGGTCCGGCACCGGGTGGAGGGCGGCGTCCACATCTTCAAGCTGGTGGAGCTGGAGCGCGACCCGGCCTGGCCGGAGCGGCTCATTCTGACAAGCGCCGTCCCCAACGGATATCTGTCCCTTTTCTCCAGTGATGTCTGGCCGGGGGAGACGGCCTTAGTGGATGTGGAGCCTCTGGAGGGCTGTCAGGCGTCGTCCCTGACGGTGCTGGACGCCAAGTTTAACCAAATCCCCGCCCGGCTTTATGAGGGGGATATCCCCGTTTCCCCCGGCCGTGTACGGTATGAATTTACCATCCCCAAGGAAAACCTGCCCCTGACGGTCTACGCCACGGTCCTGCCCGCCGGGGAGACGGATGAAAACTGCCCCAGCCGGCCCTTCGCCGACGTGGAGGCCGGGGCCTGGTTCCACCGGGCGGTGGACGAGCTGGTGGGGCGGAAGGTGATCAACGGCACCGATTCCCGGCACTTCACCCCCTACGGGATACTGACCCGCGCCGAGGCGGTGACCATCCTCTACCGGCTGGCGGGCTCCCCCGCCGTTTCCTACGCCCCCGTCTATGCCGACGTGCCGGACGGTGAGTGGTACACCGCCCCCGTCATGTGGGCCACCGGCGAGGGCATCGTCAACGGCGTGGGCGGCGGCCTTTTCGCCCCCAACGAGCTTTTGACCCGGGAGGCCCTCTGGACCATGCTCCTGCGCCTGTCCGGCGATAAGGTGCTGTACTCGATGCTGGACACCAAGCTGGCCCTGCGGTCCGGGGAGATCAGCGCTTTTGCCGCCGACTCCTTCACCTGGGCGCATGTGATGGGGCTTGTGAACACGAACGCCATCCGCGGCAAAAGCGCCCCCACCCGCGCCGAGACCGCCGTCACCGTGTATATGTACCTCCAAAACCGGGAAAAGATCGCCGCCGACCCGCCCCCCTACTACCCCGAGATTGAAGTAAACAGATGACCCATATTGGGCGACGGTATCCCACCGCCGCCCGATTTTTTGTGACCCGGCGGGCCAAAAGCGGTACTATATAAGTGAAAGGGGGCGGGAGGATGGACGACGGCGAGATCCTCGAACTGTTCCGGGCCCGGAACACAGACGCCATCGCGGAGAGTCAGAAAAAGTACGGCTCCCGGTGTCATACGCTGGCGCAAAATCTGCTGGGCAGCGCCCAGGACGCGGAGGAGGCGGTAAACGACGCTCTGAACGCGGCGTGGGACGCCATCCCCCCGGCCAGTCCCCGGTCGCTGGGGGCGTTTCTCGGAAAAATCACCAGAAATCTGGCCCTGAAAAGGCTCCGGGAGGCCAACGCCCAAAAGCGCGGCGGCGGCATCCTCCCCGCCCCGTTGGAGGAGCTGGAGGCATGTGTGCCCGGCGGCGCGCGGGTGGAGGAGGCCGTGGAGGCCCGGGAGCTTTCCCAGGCGGTAAACGCCTTTCTGGACGCGCTGCCCCGTGACGACAGGCGGATCTTTCTGCGCCGCTACTGGTACTTCGACCAGGTGAAGGCCATCGCCGCCCGCTTCGGCTTTTCCGAGAGCAAGGTAAAAATGATCCTGAAGCGCCGCCGGGACCAGCTGGCGGCACAGCTCAAAAAGGAGGGTTATATCGTATGAAAGCGGATCTGTTGGTTGACGCTATCGGCGACGCCCGGGAGGAATACGTCCTGGACGCCGAGACGACACTTCCAAAGAAAAAGCCTGCTTGGCTGAAGCTCACCGCCGCGGCGGCGTGTCTGGCGCTCTTAGCGGGCGCGGCCTCCCTGTCCGGCCTTCTGCGCGGGCCGGGGGACTACATGCTGTCGGAGCGGTCGGAAAACGTGCGGGTCTACCGGCTCAAGGATCCCCACAAAAACGTGCCGGCCAGTCATGACCTCATGAAGCTGACAGATGAGGATATCTTCAGCGCCAACACCGTCATCTTCCGGGGGACCGTGACGGATATCGAGAACATCGAAGTGGATATGAACGGCGAGAGCTTCTACTGGTCTATCGTCTCCGTGGAGGTCTCCAAGGTCCTGCGCGGCGAGCTGACAGTGGGCCAGACCGTCCGTATCCGCGCTGACACCCCCATCGGCGGCGGCGTGTGGGTGGAGGACAACGACATCGTATCCCAGATTCGGGTGGGCATGGAGGGCATTTTCATGCCGGCGCCCTATGACGCGGACAGCCTGTTTGGCGCCAACGGCGCGTGGCTGTGCCTCCGGGACATTGCCCCCTACGGTTTTCGTGACGGTGTGCGGTGGGTCTTCCTCAGAACAGAGACCGGCCTCGTCTTCGCGCGAGGCGCCACGTATTCCATCCCCGACGCCCATACGTTGGAGGACATCGAGGCGTATATCCGGACTATGCTGGAAAAAACAGCAACACGTCCCTGAGCCTCCCCCTTTTCCCGGGGCAGACCGTCAAAATCACCGCGCTGTTCTCTCATAATTCGGATTATATCATAACGTCGTTTATTTGTCAAGTAAAAATATTATAAAAATAATTAATTTTTTGTGAACAAGCACCCGTAGGGACCGGACACTGGCCGGCCCCTACGGGTGCGTTGTACGGAATACCACGAAAATTCGGCGGGCCGCCTGGAGGGACCGTTGCGATAGGGAAACAATGAGAACCGGGGGGCAAGGCGGTACGGCGGCGGGATCGCTTATACGGATATGGCAAGTCAAAACAGGGCTGCCGGCCATCGCCGGCAGCCCTCTTTTTCAGTTCAGTATAAGCTTCAGTCGAATATGGAACCCATTCTTGCAACGAACAGCTCGTCGATAGAAACTGTTCCGGTGGCAAAGAGGTCGATGCCGTGGGAATCCGGCTCGTCGGTATAGGCGCGGATGCTGATGGACTTGTAGTCGTTGAAGAAGCCCTCCACCAGAGAGCGGTCAATGTAAATCTCCATGGTGAGCTTGCCGTCCTTTACGGGCAGCTGGCCGGAGACGGAGGCGGCCTTACAGCCCTCGCCCTTGTTCTCCGTATGGCCTGAGATGGTCTGCCCGGCCACATCATAGGTGTATGTGGTAGCGTCCCATTTGCCGCCCTGCTTCATGCTGATGCCGAACTCGGAGGCGGCGGCAACATCGGCGGTGAGGCGGATATAGAGCATATCCTCGTCCACCTCCGCCAGGGCCTTGTTGGCGTCCTCCAGGCTCACGTTCTTCAGATCCACCAGCGTCTCCTCCTCCAGCTCGTGAAGGGCGTCCGTAGGACTCATCATCACATCGGAGCCGTCGTCGGCCAGCCAGATCTTCCGCGCCAGGCCCACGGTGTGGGCCCAGCCGGAGGCGCCCTGCTCCGCCGCGCCGCGCTGATCCTGCATGATGGAGAACATATAGACGTCCCCGCTCACCGGATCGACGAGGCAGGACGGGCCGGTGAACACGTTGGCGCCGTAGTCCAGCAGGTGCGGGGGCCCCTGGAAGCTCTCATCGGGGGTAAATTTGCCGGTCTCCAGGTCGAAATCGCCCAGCCAGTAGTAAACCTTGTTGTCCGCCGAGGAGGCTGGGGCGGGAGAGACGGAGAAGAAATACTTGGTGACGGTGCCCGCCTCGTTGGTGAGGGGAAGCAAAATCGGCAGCTCCCAGCTGGTGCCGTAGAGGGAGGACTGGTTCTCCATCTCGTAGACGGGCCCCTTATAGACCCAGTTCTGCTCCACGGTGCCGTCGGGCTTGAGCTCCAGGGTGTCGGAGGTATACAGCAGCGCGGAGCCGCCGTTGGTGGTGGCGGAGCCGGAGCAGATGAGCATGCACCAGGTATCCCCCTCCTTCCAGATGGAGGGATCCCGGAACTCGCCCGCGCGGCCCTGGCCCTGCTGCTGGACGACCGCCAGCTCGTCGCAGATGACCCAATCGGTGAGCTCGGGGTCGCTGAGGTCGGCGGGGTAGGCCACGCCGATGTTCTGGTTGGAGATGAGGCCCGGCGTGTCCCGGAAAGCGTCGTTTCCGGCGGTGAAGAACAGAAGCGGCACGCCGTTTTTGTCAAGCGTCGCCCCGCCGGACCAGACGCCGTCAGGGACGACGGACCCCTCCGTGGGGGTGATGGCCTCGCGGATGGGCTTCCAGTTGACCATGTCGGTGGAGACGTAGTGGCCCCAGCAGATGTTGCGCCAGTAGGAGCCGGTCATATTGGCCTGGTAGAAGAGGTGGTAGACACCGTTATAATACACCGGCGCGTGGGGCTCGTTCATCCAGAACTGATAGGGCCCGCCGTGGAACTGGGGCCGGGTGTAGTCGCCGGTGAGGATATTCTGGAGCCAGATATCGTCAAAGGCGATCTCCGGGACCTCCACGCTTTCGTAATATTCTTTGATCTCATCGGCGGAGAGGGCGGTGGACCAGAGCTTTACCTCGTCCAGATACCCGCTGGCGGAGTTGACGCTGCCGGCCACCAGATTTTCCGCCGGGTTCTGGTTGCGGCCCACGTTGAGGCCCTTGGTGGAGGCGCCCACGATGTCGCCGCCGGAGAAGCCGGAGCCCACCAGCTCCCCGTTCAGATAGAGGCACATCTGCCCCTCGTCCTCGTCGTAGGTGGCGGTGACCAGGTTCCAGGCGTATTTCTCAAGCCTTGCCTCCCCGGACCAGACGGACAGCCACTCGTAGCCGGTGCCCACCTGGAAGCTGACGCGCCCGAAGCGCTCATAGCCCAGAATGAACCCCTTTTTGGCGTCCTTGTCGAACTGGCAGACGATGCCTGTCAGGGAATCGGTGCCGTTGTCGGCGGCGTGGGGGTCGTCCCACTCGAACATCCTGGGGGCGATCCACGCCTGGACGGTGAGGGACGGCCCCTCCACGGTCACGTCGTTGCGCTTGTAGCCCACATAGGTGCTGGTGCCGTCTAAGAGGACGCACCCGCCGCTGACGCCCTCCTCCCGCCACTGGGGCTCCTGATCGTCCATGTAGGTGGCGTGGGAGAACACATAACTGAGGTCGGTGTCCGGGAGCTTCCCGGCGGAGTCCTTCACCGTGGTGCCGGAGCCCTCGTCAAAGCTCAGATGCAAGTAAAGCTCCTTGTCGTGCCCGCCGCCTCCGCAGGAGGCAAGGGCAAGCGTCAGGCAGAGCGCCAGAAAAATCAGTAAAAAGCTTTTCTTCACAATAAAACTCCTTCCTGGGAAGCGTTTTGCAGTCGGCCCGTGAGCATTTTTACTCACGGGCCGGCAAATAAGGGGAGGAATGAAAAAGAGGAAATCTTATTTGAGATTGACCGCCAGCTGCCAGGGGATCTGGATCTCGGCGGGAGTCTCCTCGGCGGTGTGGCCGTCCATCACGGTATCGGCCATGCCGGCGTAATCGGGGGCCGTCTCGTAATAGGTCACGACCTCGTCGAAGAAGGCGTGGGCCCAGCCGCCGTCGATGACCTCGTCACTGAGGACGATGTAGAGCTCCTCGCCCACATACTGACTCAGATCCATCACATAGGTGGCCATGTCGGCCCAGGAGCCGCCCTGCCCGATGTGGGGGAAGTTCGTATCGGAGAAGCGGGCCTGCTTATAATACCCGATCTCGGTGCCGTCGGCCTAGTAGACGTGTACCGCCGCGGCGGCGCCGCCCATGCGGACGGAGATGAAGCCGGAGCCGGCCAGGGTGAAGTTGGTGGAGCGCACGGACCAGCCCTCAGGCTCGGCGATACCGTTGTTCCAGCCGTCCAAATGCCAGGAGCCCGCCTGGTTGTAGGGCAGCTCCTCGCCCCACCACTTGTCGGCGGAGATGACGCCGGCGGGCTGGCCCTCCACCACGCTCCAGGTGTCGGGAGCCACCACCGTCCAGCCGGCCAGGTTGCCTGACTCGAAGCCGCCGTTGGCCACGCTGTTGTGGTCGGCCATGGCGATGACGGTGAAGGCGGATTCGGCGGTCTTGCCCTCATAGGAGGCGGCGTAGGTGACGGTGTAGGCGCCGGGAGCGGTCATATCCACCGCGTCAAAGCCGGAAGTGATCTCCGTGCCGTCGGGGCCGGTGACCTTGGAGACGGCGATATCGGTGACGGCGTCACTGCCGAAGGAGGCCGCGGCGTCGCTGAGATACCCGGTCACGTCCACCGCGCCGCAGTCCACCACCTGGTTCTTGGCGTAGGCGGTGAAGGTCAGGGACTTGAGGGGCACAGGGTAGGGGTAGTTGCTGTAATAGTTGCGCAGGGTGGTCAGGTCGTCGTAGGAGGCGGAGGTGTACGTCTCGTTCTGGATCTTCTCCAGCTGCTCCACCTCCAGCTCGGCCACCTCATCTGCGGTGAGGGAAACCCGGAAGTCGTCCACGCAGATGAAGGCGAAGCCGCCGTTGGAGCCGTCGTTGGCGTCCACCACCTTCAGATACACCACCCGGCCGATGTATTCGCTGGCGTCCATATACATACGCAGGAGCGTCAGGGCCAGGGCGGGGTCGGAGAAGTAGGTATTCTCCACCTTGATAAGCTCCTCGTCGGTGCTGCCGTCGCACAGGGCCACATAGGAGCCGCCGTTGCCGCAGCCCATCATGAAGGTGATGTAGCCGTCGCCGCCCAGGGTGAATTTCTGGGAGCGGATGGCGCCGGTGAGGTTCTCGGCAGTGGCGCCGTTGTTGGAGCCGTCCAGGTAATACGCACCGTCGCCGTAGACGGACCTGTCGTCCCAGTAATACTGGCTGGTGGGTACCACGTTGGCCACGGTCAGCGCGGAGCCGTCCAGCAGTTTCCAGCCGGTGAGCACGCCGTTCTCCAAATCGCACTCCTCAAAGCCGCCGTTTGCGATGGTGGTGGCGGTCTCGTCCTCGATGAAGGGCTTCTCGCCGTACTTGTCGATCTGCGCCTGATACTCGGCCTCAGCCGCGGCCACCTCGGCGTCGTCCTGGCAGACCTTGAAGGCGTCGAAGTTCAGATAGGCGTAATCGCTTCCGTCGTCGTTGTCGGTGATCTTTATGTAGATGCTCTTGCCCACGGAGCCGGACAGATCCACGACCTTTGTGAGCAGGTGATCCTTGATATACATTCCGTCGCAGTCGGTGTTGCCCACCTTGGCCAGCACCTTGTCGGAGCCGGATTCGATAAACTCCACATAGCACTTCTCCGGATCCTTACCGGCGCCGATCTTGAAGGTGATGAAGCCGTTGCCGCCCAGCTTGAAGACATCCGAGGTCAGCGTCCCCTTCATCACCGGGTTGCCGCCCTTGGAGCCGGCAAAATAGTACTCGCCGGATTTCTCCATGGGAGCGCCGTTCACCTTTTCATCACTGATAACGCCCCGGAAGTTGAAGGCCGCGTCGTCGCGGGTCCAGCCCACCCACTTGCCGGAGGAGACGTCCTCGAAATCGCCGTTGACGATGTCCTCCGCCGCGCCGCCGGCCTTTTCGCCGCAGGCGGCCAGCGCCAGGACCATGGTCAGCGCCAGGGCAAGAGCCAGGAGCTTTTGAAGTTTGTTTTTCATGTCAGTCCCTCTTGATCTAAGATTTCAGTCGGGCTTGGCGGGCCCGGCCGGCAGGGAAAATGTCCATAAAATAACGTTTCACGTCCAAGAACGATTTGATTATAATTCGGTCACGCAATTTTGTCAATAATCTTTTTAAAATTCTGCGAAATCTCTAAAAACAGGCGGCATGATTTGTGCAAAACACACCAAATCATGCCGTGAAACGAAATCAAATTCCTTGCGTGCCCTCTCAGGCCTCCATCTCCGCAGCGGTGGGCATGGCGGGGATGGCCCCGTGGCGGGAGGTGGTGAGGGAGGCGGCCAGATTGGAAAAGGCCACGATCCGCCGAAGCTCCTCCTCTGTCAGCGCGTCCAGGGAGGGGAGCCTGGCGAGCCGGGAGAGGGCCGCGCCGAAGAAGGTATCGCCGGCGCCGTTGGTGTCCGCCACGGTGCATTTGACGCCGGGGACGGCCCCGGTGCGGCCGTCAAAGCGGTAAAAGGCCCCTTTCGCGCCCAGGGTCACCAGGACGAGCCGGATGCCGCAGCCGGCCAGCTTCGCGCTGCCGGCCTCCGGGTTGTCCGTGCCGGCGAGCAGGGGCAGCTCCTCGTCAGAGACCTTCAGCACGTCCACCAGCGGGAGCGGCGCCAGCATCTGCCGGACGGCGGTGTCCTGATCGCTCCACAGGGAGGCGCGGTAGTTGGGGTCGCAGCTTATATACGCGCCCAGCTCTTTGGCGCGCCGGACGGCGTGGAGGGTGGCGCTTCTGGCCGGGTCGGCGGTGAGGCTGACGCTCCCGAAGTGGAGAAAGCGGGTGTTTTTCAGCTGCTCATCGGAGATCTCCTCCGCCCGCAGATTCACGTCGGCGCTGGGGTCCCGGTAGAAGCTGAAGCTCCGCTCCCCGGTCTTATCCACGCTGACCACGGCCAGGGTGGTGTGCTGGACGGGGTCGGTCACAAGGCCGGTGACGTCCACGCCGTTTTCCAGGAGGGTGGTTTTCAGGAAATCCCCGAAGCTGTCCCGGCCCACCTTGCCGATGAAGCCGGTCCTGGCCCCCAGCCGGGAGGCGGCCACCGCCAGATTGGCCGGCGCGCCGCCGGGGTTGGCGTCGAACCGGGGGATGCCCCGTTCGTCCACGCCGCTCTGGGTCAAGTCGATAAGGATCTCTCCCACCGCTAAAATATCAGTCATGGTCATCCGCTCCTTTTCCGTTCTCCGGCGTCAGGCCGGCGTTTTTGGCGATGATCTGCGCCTCGATCTGAAAAGCCCCGTCCAGGGCGTCGTATTTCAGGCAGACCGTCACGAAAAGTATGTACCACACCCCCAAAAACGGCACCAGGAAGGCCGTCCAGGGCATGAAGAGGAAGGTCACGGCCCACCAGGCCGTCTGCAAAACCGCGCCACCCAGCACCCGCCAGGGGTTTTGCAGGATAAAGAGGGCGCAGTTTTTCAGCCTCACCCCCGGCCTCTGCTCAAACAGCACCACCTGGGGCCAGAGCAGGTCAAAGACCATGGTGAACACCACCACGGCCACGGCAAAAACCGCCACGTTCAGGGCCGTGATCCTGCCGGTGCGCCACATGACAAAGCCGGAGAAGATCACAAGGCCCACAAAAAGCCCCTCCACCGCCCCCGGCAGGAGGGCGGCGCGGAAATTTTGCCGCAGGGATCTTTTAAAGGCCGCGCCCACGGCCATCATGTCGTCCCGGGCCCGCCGCAGGAGAAAATCGTACATGACGGCGATGCCCTGGCCCGCTATGGCCCCGCCGACCAGCGAGACGGGGATCAGCACCAGGGAGCTCTCCGTCAGCACCGCGTACAGGACGCCCAGGCCGTAGGGGATAAAGGCCGCCAGGGCGATGAAATCCATGAGGATATACGCCTTCCAGTCCCGCTCCAGAAGCTGGCGGTACCGGGCAAAGCCGTGCCGCCGGCCCTCGGGCCGGCGCTCGTCGTCCATGGGGAAGAAAAGACCCATTTATTCTGCCTCCCTGTGATCCAGGTTGAAGTGAAGCCCGGAGAGAAAGCCGTCCAGGACGGCGGCGGGATCGCCCGCGAAGGCCTCCCGGCACAGCACCTCCACCGAGACGCCGAAGCGTCCGTGTATGCCGAAGGCCGCCGCGCCGTGGGTGTAGGGGTTTGTCTCAGCGGCCGTCAGCAGGGGAAGGGTCTCAAACTCCACCCCGGCGCGGCTGGTTTCCGACGCGTCGCCGCAGCCGTAGCTGGCCCGTTCCCGGCTTTTCCAGACCTCCACCTCCGCCGCGGCCTTGGCCTCGCTCTTGAATTCCTGCACCAGGAGATAGATCTGGGCGTCGTAGACCTCCGCCCGCTGGCCCTCCTCGTTCTCCCGGACCTCCATCTCCCCGGCGGTCCAGCTGGCGAACCACAGGCCCGAGGCGGACATGGCGTCCAGATTCTCCAGCGCCGTAAAGCCCTCCACGGGCTCCGAGGCCGCCACGTCGCCCACCGCCGTCCAGTCCTCCGCCCAGCCCAGGGCGGCCCTGTCCAGCTCCTCCCGGCCGCCGCAGGCGGTGAGCACCAGGCAGAGCAGAAGGGCAAAGGGCAAATAACGTTTCAACTTCATGGTGACAAAAGAGCCCCCTTCGTGATGGCGTTCCAAAGGCGCAGATTCGCGTCGTGATGCTTGTCCTGCTTCGGATCGTAAAACCCCCGGCGGCCAATATAGAGGCCGGACAGCAGCTCCTGGGACTCCCCGGAGACCTCCTGTCCCAGCATCTCCTCCCTGTACGCGCCCAGGGGCAGGGCGGCCAGCGCCGGGCAGTCGGCCCAGAGAAGAGCCTTGTCCTCCCAGCCGTAGTCGTCCGCATCGGGGAGCGCCCCGTCCGGGCCGGCCAAAATCTGATACTGGACCTGGAGGGTCTGAGGGTCGTCGGTGAGGAAAAAGACGCTCTCCCCTCTTGTGATGTCGGCCATCAGCGTCACCGAGGCCGCCGCGCCGTATTCCGGGTCCGCCTCCCCGCCGGAGACGTAGGAGCGCAGCTCCACGGTGACCTGTCCGTCCCCGTTCACGTCCTCCCCCAAGGCCGCCAGCTCCCGTTGAAGGGCCGCCGCGGTGTCCGCCGGCAGGGCGTTTTTGCCCACATAGGCAAAGATATAGTCGGGCTTCACCTGCCCGATGCCCAGGGCGTTCCACACCATGGAGCCGGCCACCCCCAGCACCACGGCGGCGGCCAGGAGATAGATCGCGTGGTAGTGGAGCCAGTTTTTGATTTTTGGCCACCCCTCTAAGGGCGGGGGCGGCTCGTCGGGCTTCACGTCCCGGTATTTCCACTTCAGATATTCGCTGGCCATAGCTTACGCCTTTGTGGTGCCGCCGTAGGCGTACATGACGGGCAGGCACACCAGGGACGGGGCCTTGGAGAGGCCCTTTTCCAGGATCATATCCACGCACGTCTCCGCGATCTCGGGCAGCGGCTGGACGATGGTGGAGCAGAAATAGTCCTGATCCCCGAAATACTGGGTGCCGTCAAAGCCGATGATCTGCACGTCCTCCGGCACCCGCACCCCCATGGACCGGAGAGAGCGCACCGTCTGGTAGGCCAGGGCGTCGGTGACGCAAAAGATGCCGTCAAAGTCCAGCTTCCCGCCCCGCAGATGCTCCCGCAGGAACTCCTCAAAGGCGGAATAGGGGGTAAAATCGTCCACCATTTTCAAAGTATAGGGCACGTTCAGCGCCTCGCAGGCGGAGATGAAGCCGTCCTTGCGCTTGTTGGGCTCGTTGGTCAGCTTGGAGCCGATGCGCATAAAGGCCAGGTTCCGGCAGCCGTTCTCAATGAGCTTCTCCGCCGCCAGCCGCCCGCCGCCGTAGTTGTCAGAGCTGACACAGGGGATCTGGGCCCCAAAATACCGGTCGATGGACACCAGCGGGACGCTCTCGGAGACCTTCAGCGCCGGGTTGTAGGAAAGGCAGATGATGCCGTCCACCTTCTGCTGCTCCGCCAGGATCACGTACTCCTGCTCCTGGGCGGGGTCGTAGTCCGTGGCGAACAGGAGCATCCGGTGCTTGCGGGCGGACAGGGAGCGGTTCAGGCAGTTGACCAGCTTTGCGAAGAAGGGGCTTACCAGATTGGGCACCAGCACCGCTACGGTGTAGGTCCTGTTGGTTTTCAGGCCCTTGGCGTAGGAGTTGACCCGGTAGTTGAGCTTGGCTACCGCCTCCTCCACGCGGACGCGGTAGCTCTCGCCCACCGGGATGCCGTTCATCACCTTGGACACGGTACCCAGGGCCACGCCGGCCTCCCTGGCCACGTCCTTCATGGTAGGGGCGGAAGTTGTTTCTGCCATACGTTCACCTCATTTCGTGAAATTGCTTTTTGATTTCATGAACAATCATACCACACGAAAAGGCATTTGTAAAGAGGCTTGTGAAATTTTTTGTGAAACGATTTTACTACCACGTTTCGTTAATCTGTATAATATGACCGGTTTAGTTTTGTATATCTCGCACAAATCGTAAGGTTTATTCAAAAAGCTATTGACGTTTAGGGCATTTACGTGGTATTCTTATGCCGTCCATTAAATATCGTTTCACGTTTTATCCCCGCCCGATTGGCCACAGGCTGGCGACCCGGACCGAAAAATCCGCGGGAATTCGGCAAACCCATTCAAGAAACCTTTCACAGCGTCATCCAAAACACTATATTAAAGTCTAATGGTGTGAAGTCAAGAATGCAATAAGAGAAAATTTGCGAAAGAAGTACCCCAAAAGAGTAGTAACTGG
>CANRMY010000048.1 GCA_947631845.1 uncultured Oscillospiraceae bacterium
CGCAAAATTCATAGAAAATTACCCGCACGTTCCCCTTGTCGGAAAAAGCCCGTCAGGGCTTTTTCGACAGTCTCAAACGCCGCCAAAAATGGCGGCGTTTGATCATTTATACTACCTTTTTACTCCGCGAAGAGCGGGGTGGAGAGGTAGCGGTCGCCGGTATCCGGCAGGAGGACCACCACGGTCTTGCCGGCGTTTTCCGGCTTTTTGGCCTCCTCAAGGGCGGCGTGGAGGGCCGCGCCGGAGGAGATGCCCGTCAGGACGCCCTCGGTCCTGCCCAGAAGGCGGCCCGCCGCGAAGGCGTCGGCGGCGCTGACCGGTACGATCTCATCATAGATCTTCGTGTTCAGCACCTCCGGCACGAAGCCCGCGCCGATGCCCTGAATCTTGTGGGGACCGGCCACACCCTTGGAAAGCACCGGGGAGGTGTCCGGCTCCACGGCGACCACCTTGACAGAGGGCTTTTTCTCCTTGAGATACTCCCCCACGCCGGTGATGGTGCCGCCGGTGCCCACGCCGGCCACAAAGACGTCCACCTGCCCGTCGGTGTCCGCCCAGATCTCGGGGCCGGTGGAGGCCCGGTGGGCGGCGGGGTTGGCGGGGTTCACGAACTGGCCGGGGATAAAGGCGTTGGGGATCTCACGGGCCAGCTCGTCGGCCTTGGCGATGGCCCCCTTCATACCCTTGGCCCCCTCGGTCAGCACCAGCTCGGCCCCGTAGGCCCGCATCAGCTGCCGCCGCTCCACGCTCATGGTCTCGGGCATGACGATGATGATCCGGTAGCCCCTGGCCGCCGCCACGGACGCAAGACCAATGCCGGTGTTGCCGGAGGTGGGCTCGATGATGACGGAACCGGGCTTCAACGCGCCGCTCTTCTCCGCCTCGTCGATCATGGCCTTGGCGATCCGGTCCTTCACAGAGCCCGCGGGGTTGAAATATTCCAGCTTGGCCAGCAGTCTTGCCTTCAGGTCAAGCTTCTTTTCGATGTTGGAGAGCTCCAGCAGCGGGGTGCCGCCGATCAGCTGGTCGGCGGAGGCGTAGATTTTGGACATGTGTATGACCTCCTGAAAAAAGAAAATACAAAAATGTTATATAACGCGGGCCGCGCGTCCGCGCGATCCGCTCAACCTATTTTTTCTATAGGTTTATTGGGATTATAGTCCGTCTCCCGCCGTTTGTCAAGGGGGACTTTCAAGAAATTTAGATTGAAAAACCATTAACCCTGTTGTATAATGGGGTACACGCGCGCGGAGGGGGTGGTTGAATGGCTGTCGTTTCCACCAAGGGGCGCTACGCCCTGCGGGTCATGGTCGATATGGCGGAGCACCGGCGGGACGGGTACATCCCGCTGAAGGAGATCGCCGAACGGCAGGGGATCTCCGAAAAATATCTGGAGAGCATCCTAAAGACGCTGGTGCGGGCCCGGCTCCTGACGGGACTGCGGGGCAAGGGCGGCGGATATAAGCTGACCCGCGAGCCCTCCGGCTACACAGTGGGGGAGATCCTGCGCCTGACGGAGGACTCCCTGGCCCCGGTGGCGTGCCTGGAGGAGGGCGCCGCCGTCTGTCCCCGGGCGGGGGAGTGCCGGACGCTGAAGCTCTGGAAGGGGCTGAACGACGTGCTGACCGGCTATCTGGACTCCGTCACCGTGGCCGACCTGATGGCCCCGGCCCAGACGGGGGATAATTACGTTATATGAAGTCCCTTCGAATTTCCTGTTTACACCTTTGAATCCCACGAAGAAAGAGGTCTTTCCATGGCTCTGAACCTTTACGAGATCGGCATCCTGGACTGGATTCAGACGCTCCGCACCGGCTTTGGCGACGCGTTCTTCCCGCTGATCACAAAGCTGGGGGACGCGGGCATCTTCTGGATCGTCCTGACCCTGGGTCTGCTCATTTTTCCCAGGACCCGCAAGCTGGGCCTCACCTGCGCGGTGGCGCTTTTGATTGACGTGGCCCTGGTCAACGGGCTCATCAAGAATCTGGCGGCGCGAACGCGGCCCTATGTGGTGAATCCCGACATACAGCTTTTAGTGCCCAAGCCCGGCGAATACTCCTTCCCCTCGGGCCACGCGGCGGCGTCCTTCTCCTTTGTGGGGGCGCTCTATTTCAGCAAATGCCGCTGGTGGATCCCCGCCGGGGTGCTGGCGGTGATCATCGGCCTGTCGCGTCTCTATCTCTATGTCCACTACCCCACCGACGTGCTCTGCGGCGCCCTGCTGGGCATCCTGTTCGGGTTCCTGGCGGCGCTGATCGTCAGAAAAATATCCGCGTATCTGCAAAAAAGGAGGAAAACGGAATGATCCCCACCCCTGAGGAAGCTTATGAGATCACGAAAAAATATAACCAGGGCGAGTTCCATCTCACCCACGCCCGGATCGTGGGCGACGTGATGGAATGGTACGCCAAAAACCTGGGCTTTGAAGCCGAGGCCGACTACTGGAAGGCCGTGGGGCTCCTCCATGACGTGGATTTTGAGCTCTACCCCCAGGAGCACTGCCAGAAGGCCCCGGAACTCCTGCGGGAAAACGGCGTGGACGAGTCCCTCATCCGCTCGGTAGTGAGCCACGGCTACGGCATCTGCTCGGACGTGAAGCCGGAGCATACCATGGAGAAGGTGCTCTTCGCCGCCGACGAGCTGACGGGCCTGATCGGCGCCGCGGCCATCATGCGCCCCTCCAAGAGCGTGGACGATCTGGAGGTCAAGTCCGTAAAGAAGAAATTCAAGGATAAAAAATTCGCCGCCGGGTGCGACCGGGAGGTCATCCAGCGGGGAGCGGACGAGCTGGGCTGGACGCTGGACGAGCTCATCGAAAAAACGATCCTCGCCATGCGGGAGAGCCCCAACGTGGCATGAAGCCCCGTGTTTTAGTGGCCATGAGCGGCGGGGTGGACTCCTCCGTGGCCGCCTTTCTGCTGAAAAGCCGGGGCTGTGACTGCGTGGGCGTCACCATGCGGCTCTTTGACAACGCCCTGCTGGACCTCAACGGGGAGAGCACCTGCTGCGGCGTGGACGACGTGCAGGACGCCGCCTCCGTCTGCGCGCGGCTGGATATCCCCCATATAGCCCTGGACCTGTCCAGGGACTTCCGGGCACAGGTCATCGACAGGTTCGCCGCCGAGTACGCCCGCGGCCGGACGCCCAACCCCTGCATCGACTGCAACAGACATATGAAATTCGAGCGGCTCTTAGACTACGCCCGCCAAATCGGCTGTGATCACATCGCCACCGGCCACTACGTCCGGCGGGCGGAGACGGAGACCGGACCGGCGCTTTTCAAGGCCGCCGACCTTTCCAAGGATCAGAGCTATGTGCTTGCCTGCCTCGCCCCAGAACAGCTCTCTCACGCCCTCTTTCCCCTGGGGGAGCTCGCCAAGGAGGAGGTGCGGGCCATCGCCGAGCGCCAGGGCTTTCTCAACGCCCGGAAGAAGGACAGTCAGGACATCTGCTTTGTCCCCGACGGGGATTATCTCTCGTTTCTGGAGCGCTACACCGGCCAAGAAAGCCGGCCGGGGCCGCTTTTGGACGAGGCCGGCCATGTCCTGGGCGAACACCGGGGCGCCGCGGGCTACACCGTGGGCCAGCGCCGGGGTCTGGGCGTCGCCGCGGGCAGGCCCCTCTACGTGAAAAGCAAGGATATGGAAAAGAACACCGTCACTGTCTCCTTCGCCGAGGGACTCTACGCCCGCTCCTGCCTGGTCACGGATTTCAACTGGATCACAAGGCCGGATGTTCTGCCCGTGAGATGCGCGGCCAAAACCCGCTACCGGCAGGCGGAGCAGCCCTGCACGGCGGAGCGCTGTTCCGGCGGTATACGCCTCACCTTTGACGAGCCCCAGCGGGCCATGACGCCCGGTCAGGCCGCCGTCCTCTACGACGGGGAGCGCGTATTAGGCGGCGGGACAATAGACGCTGTTTTAGAGAAATAGCTGCGGTTGTATAGAAAGTGTGATAACATGAGCTATGCCTTTTTCGCCCTGATCTCCCGGATGAAGAACATCGACCGCTGGGCGCTGATGCGCAACGCCGACCGGGAGAATGTGATGGAGCACAGCCACATGGTGGCGGTGCTGGCCCACGCCCTGGCGGTGATCCGCCGGGATATTCTGGGCGTCCCCTGCTCCCCGGACAGGTGCGCCGCCGCCGCGCTCTTCCACGACGCGCCGGAGATCTTCACCGGCGACATGCCCACCCCGGTCAAATACCACGACCCGGACATGCAGGCCGCCTACAGGCGGGTGGAGGCCGGCGCCATCGATAAGCTGCTGGAAGGTCTGCCCGCCGCCATGCGGCCGGAGTATGACGCGCTTTTGCGGGACGAGGGGGGCGTCCGGGACATCGTCAAGGCCGCCGACAAGCTCTCGGCCTACATAAAATGCGTGGAGGAACTGAAAACCGGCAACCTGGAGTTCAAATCCGCCGCCTCGTCCACGCTGTTGAAGCTCCGGGCCATGCACATGCCCGAGGTGGACTATTTTCTGGACAACTTCATGGACGCCTTTGAGAAGACCATCGACGAACTCAGCGTATAAGGAGGAACATCATTTATGAAAGCCATCGTCACCGTCATCGGCAAGGACACCGTGGGCATCATCGCCAACGTCTGCTCCCTTCTGGCCCAGAACGGCGTCAACGTACTGGACATCAGCCAGACCGTCATGCGGGAGTATTTCACCATGATCATGCTGGTGGAAACCGCCGGCTGTAAGGTGGATTTCGCCGCCCTGGCGGATATCCTCAGAAAGGACGGCCAGGAGCACGGCCTGGACATCAGGATCCAGCGGGAAGATATTTTTGAAGCCATGCACCGGATCTGAGGTACCGACATGATAACGACAAGCGAAATTCTCGAAACCATCGAGATGATCAGCCAGCAGCATCTGGACATCCGCACCATCACCATGGGCGTCTCCCTGCGGGACTGCGGCCACCCGGACGTAAAGCTGTGCTGTGATAAAATCTACGGCAAGATCACCCGCCGCGCCGAAAGGCTGGTGAAGACCGGCGAGGACATCGAGCGGGAGTTCGGCATCCCCATCGTCAACAAGCGCGTCTCCGTGACGCCCATCGCCATCGCCTGCGAGGCGTGCGAGACGGAGGACTACGTCCCCTTCGCCGAGACCCTGGACCGGGCCGCCAAAACCGTGGGGGTCAACTTCATCGGCGGCTTCTCCGCCCTGGTGCAGAAGGGCTTCACCCAGGGGGACCGGAAGCTGATCCGCGCCATCCCGGAGGCTCTGGCCGTCACCGAGCGTGTCTGCTCCAGCGTCAACGTGGGCTCCACCCGGGCCGGCATCAATATGGACGCCGTGGCCCTCATGGGCCAAACAGTCATAAAAACCGCCGAAATCAGTCAGGGCCAGGGCTGCGCCAAGCTGGTGGTCTTCTGCAACGCGGTGGAGGACAACCCCTTTATGGCCGGGGCCTTCCACGGCGTGGGGGAGCCGGAGTGCGTGATCAACGTGGGCGTGTCCGGCCCCGGCGTGGTCCACTCCGCCCTGAAAAAATGCGCCGGCCAGCCGCTGAACGTGGCGGCGGAGGTCATCAAAAAGACGGCCTTCCGGGTGACGCGCATGGGCGAGCTGGTGGCCCAGGAGGCCAGCCGCCGGCTGGGCGTCCCCTTCGGTATCGTGGATCTGAGTCTGGCCCCCACCCCCGCCGTGGGGGATTCCGTGGCGGATATTTTAGAGGAGCTGGGTCTGGAGAGCGTGGGCGCCCCCGGCACCACGGCGGCGTTGGCCATGCTCAACGACGCGGTGAAAAAGGGCGGCGTCATGGCCTCCTCCAACGTGGGCGGCCTGTCCGGCGCCTTCATCCCCGTCTCCGAGGACGCCGGCATGATCCGGGCCGCGGCGGCGGGCCGGCTGACCATCGAGAAGCTGGAGGCCATGACCTGTGTCTGCTCCGTGGGCCTGGACATGATCGCCCTCCCCGGCGACACCACGGCGGAGACCGTCTCCGCCATCATCGCCGACGAGGCGGCCATCGGCATGATCAACCAGAAGACCACCGCCGTCAGAGTCATCCCCGTGCCGGGGAAGACCGTGGGCGACTTCGTGGACTTCGGCGGCCTTCTGGGCCGCGCCCCCGTCATGGGCGTCAACCCCGCCTCCCCCGCCGTATTCATCCATCGCGGCGGCCGGATCCCCGCCCCCATCAACTCCCTGAAAAACTGAACCTTTTCCCCTCGACCCCGGTCATCATGCCGGGGTTTTCTTTTTTCACACAAATTCGGATTTTGCTCATTGTATTTGCTAAATTAGCTTGCAATCCGGCCCGTTTTTTGCTATAATAGAGGTTACTGTATGATGCCGGGAAATCGCCATTTTGACCCCGTGGGGTGGGAAAAAGCGGCGAGAAAGGTTGGAAGAGATATGAACTCATTAGACGAAATATGGGCGGGCGTCCTGGAATTGATGGGACAGGAGCTCACCTCCGTGGCCATCAACACCTGGTTCGGCGACTGCCGGCCCGTGGGCTTTTCCGAGGCCGGCCTGACGCTCTGCGTCCCCTCGGAGTTCAAGCGCAGCATCATCTTCGCCCGGTTCATGGAGCCGCTGAAGGCCGCCCTGAGCCAGATCTTCTCCGGGAATATGGAGGTCACGCTGGTGGGGGAGGAGAGCGCCCGGGAGCAGGAGACAAAGAAGACCGGCGAGGCGGATTCCGAGGAATACACCTTCGAGCGCTTCGTGGTGGGCCCCTCCAACAAGTTCGCCCACGCCGCCAGCCTGGCCGTGGCCAAGGGGGAGACGCGCAGCTACAACCCCCTCTTCATCTACGGGGACTCCGGCCTTGGCAAGACCCACCTTCTCTACGCCATCCGCCACGAGGTCATGCTCCGGCACCCGGAATACTACGTGGTCTTTGTCCGGGGCGAGGACTTTATGAACGAGCTGATTGCCGCCATCCAGACCGGCAAAAATGTGGATTTCCGGGAGAAGTACCGCAGCGCCGACTTCCTGCTCATTGATGATATCCAGATCGTAGCCGGCAAGGCGTCCACTCAGGACGAGATGTTCCACACCTTCAACACCCTCTACGAGGCCAAAAAGCAGATGGTCTTCACCTCCGACCGGCCGCCCTCCGACATGCCCAACCTGACGGAGCGCCTCCAATCCAGGCTCGGCATGGGCCTGCAGGCGGATATCCAGCCGCCGGATTTCGAGACGCGCGCCGCCATCGTACGCAATAAATCCATGTCCCTGGGGCTGGCCCTCTCCAGCGACGTGGTCAACTACATCGCCGAAAACATGACCTCCAACGTCCGCCAGCTGGAGGGCGCTGTTCTGAAGATCCGGGCCCAGAGCGATTTGATGAACGTCCAGCTGACGGTCTCCGAGGTGGCCAAGCTCCTCAAGGACATGTTCCGCCAGAAGTCCGCCTATGTACCCACCCCGGAGGATATCATCCGGGAGACGGCCAAATATTACTCCCTGTCCCCGGAGGATCTGAAGGGACAGCGCCGGACCCGCAACACCGCCCTGGCGCGGCAGATCGCCATGTACGAAATCCGCAAGCTCACGAACCTGTCCTTACAGGACATCGGCGCCATCTTCGAGGGCCGGGATCACACCACCGTCCTGTCCAGCATCCAGAAGATAGAAAAGAACATGGAGGCCGACAGCGAATTTGCCCAGCAGGTGAAGGATATCACCTCCAACATCAACGCCCATAATCTGTGACGCTTTCAACAGTTTCCCCCTGTTTCCACAGTTTTCTTTTCTCTCCTTCTGTTGAAAATCTCTCTTCTCTCTTTTTTCTGTTTAAAACCGTCCCCTTTTCCCACAAGCTGTCCTTTTCGTTTTTTTCCCGTTTCAGGGCCCTTTTTGCCTCTTTCCACAAAATCCCCCGTACTACGGCGACTACTGCTAAAACAATAAATATATTCTGTCTTTCTTTATTTCATACCACATTTTTTCATTACCACTCAAGGAGGAACGGACAATGAAATTTTCCTGTGAGAAGGAGCTGCTTGCCAATGCCGTGACCATCGCCTCCCGCGCCGCGGCCACCAAGAGCGCGGTTCCCAGCATGGAGGGCCTGCTGATCGAGGCCGCTTCGGATCTGACCGTCTGGGGCTATAACCAGAAAACGGGTATCCGCTCCACCGTCGCCGCCGATGTGACGGAGCCGGGGGCCATTGTCATCAACGCCCGCCTTTTCGGCGATATTATCCGCCGTCTCCCCGACGATGTGGTGTACGTCTCCGTCAACGAGAAGTGCATGGTCAATATCCGCTGCGCCATGAGCGAGTACAACCTGTCGGGTCTCTCCTCCGACGAGTACCCCGAGTTGCCGTCGACGGACTACCAGAACTCCATCTACATGAAGGAGCGGGACATCAAATCCATGATCGCCGAGACCAACTTCGCCGTCATGGACAACGAGGCCCGGCCCATCTACACCGGCGCTCTCTTTGAAGTAAACAACGACATTCTCACCGTAGTGGCCGTGGACGGCTTCCGGCTGGCTCTGCGGCGGGAGCGGGTGGCCAAGACCGAGATTGGCAAGATCTCCTTCGTCGTCCCCGGCGCGGCCCTTACCGAGGTGGAGCGCATTGCCGGAGATTCCGACGAGCTGGTAAAAATCACCCTGGGCACCTCCCATGTGATGTTCACCCTGGGCAGTAATCTGCTCATCGCCCGGCGGCTGGAGGGCGAGTTCATGAATTACCGCAACTCCATCCCCCAGACGGGTAAATACAGCATCGGCGCCAACCGCCGGGACGTCATCGACACCGTGGAGCGCGTCTCCCTGATCATCAGCGACAAATTCAAGAGCCCCGTCCGGTGCGAATTCACCGATGGCAAGCTGCGCGTCTCCACCGCCACCACCCTGGGCAAGGCCTCCGATGAATGTGCCGTGGACGGGGACGGCGAGGGGCTGGAAATTGGCTTCAACAACCGTTATATCCTGGACGCGCTGAAGGCCGCCCCGGCGGATAACATTCTCTTCCAGCTGTCCACCAGCGTCTCCCCCTGCGTCATCGTCCCCGCCGAGGGGGAGAAAAACTTTCTCTATATGATCCTTCCCGTGAGGCTGAGAACAAATGAGGGTTAAGGTCAAAGCCAGACTCAGACGTCCCCCGGCGGAGGACATCCCCATCACCACGGAATTCATCAAGCTGGATTCCTTCCTGAAGCTTTCCAACGCCGTTGAGTCCGGCGGCATGGCCAAAAGCCTCATCGCTGACGGGGCGGTGACGGTCAACGGCCAGGTCTGTACCCAGCGGGGCAAAAAGCTGCGCCCCGGCGACAGGGTGGAGCTGAAGGGCCAGGTCTTTCAGGTCACGGAGGCGCCATGTATTTAGACCGCGTGGAGCTGCGGGGCTTTCGCAACTACGCCGATTCCGCCGCCGATTTTTCCCGGGAGATCAACGTCATCTCCGGCCTCAACGCCCAGGGGAAGACGAATCTTCTGGAGGCCATCTACGTGCTCTGTACCGGAAAAAGCTTCCGCGCCCGGTCGGATAAGGAGCTTTTGGGCTTCCATGAGGAGGAGGCGCGGCTTTTCGCAGAGGGCTTCAGCGACGGCCGGGAGCATAGGCTGGAGCTCCTTCTTCACCGGGGCCGCCGGCGGGAGATGCTGGTCAACGGCGTCAAACAGAAGACCGCCCAGTCCTTTTCCGGCTTTTTCTCCGCCGTGCTGTTCTGCCCGGAGGATCTGGAGCTGATCCGGGGCGGGGCGGCGGAGCGCCGCCGGCTCATGGACAACTGCATCTGCCAGCTGCGGCCCCGCTACGCCGCGGCGCTGAATGAATTCAACAAGGCTTACGAGGGGAAGACCCGGATCCTGCGGGACTATGAGGAGAAGCCCTCCCTCCTGCCGCTTTTGGACGAGTACGACGTCCGGCTGGCTCGGATGAGCGCCGAGCTCATCCACATGCGGGCCCTGTTTATCAAGGCCCTGGCCCCGGAGTGCCGGCGCATCCACGGGGAATTTTCCGGCGGCGAGGAGCTGTCTGTGCGCTACGCCACCGTGAAGACCGTGGACGACCCCACCCGCCCTGTGTCCGAGCTTCTGCCCATGATCCTGGAGCACCAGCGGCGCCACCGGGAGGCGGAGCTGGCCTCCGGCCTGTGCCTCACCGGCGCCCACAAGGACGATCTGGAGATCGAGATCAACGGCGCCCCCGCCAGGGCCTTTGCCTCCCAGGGGCAGGCCCGCACAGCGGCGCTGTCAATCAAGCTGGCGGAGCTGGAGATGCACAGAAAGGCCAGGGACGAGTACCCGCTGCTCCTGCTGGACGACGTGCTCTCGGAGCTGGACGAGACGCGCCAGGACTTTATTTTGAACCGCATCGGCGGCGGCCAGGTGTTCATCACCTGCTGTGAGGACGAGAAGATCGCCGCCCGCACAGGCGGCCGGGTGCTGACCGTGGAAAACGGGGCCATCGTCTGAGGGCCGCGCCCACAAAATCGGAGGAAAAAACGTGTATCTCTATTTGGGCCAGGACTGCGTGATCCGGGAAAAAACAATTATCGGCATCTTTGACCTAGACAACACCTCCACCTCAAAGATCACCCGGGAATTTTTAAACCGCGCCCAGCGGGAGGGAAACGCCGAGACCGTGGCGGACGACCTGCCCAAGGCGTTCACCGTCACCAGCGAGAACGGGAAACACAAGATCTATCTGACACAATTGTCCTCCCAGACCCTTTTTAAACGGGCGGCTGACGAGGAATTTATCTGAAATATATCGCGATAAGGAGGCATCATTATGGCTAAAATCAAAATGGATCCCATCGAAAAGACGTGGCAGGACAGAAAGCGCGTCCTGGGTATGCCCCTGACCTTTACCAAGTACAGCCTGTCCGAGGACAGGATCTTTCTGGAAAAGGGGTTTTTTAACCTGAAGAGCGAGGAGGTCCTGCTCTACAGGATCCGGGATATCGACCTTAAAATGACGCTGGGCCAGCGGATGATGGGCGTAGGCACCGTGTGCATCTACTCCTCCGACGCCTCCTGCCCCCTTCTGGAGATCGAGAACGTGAAAAATCCCCGGGAGGTCAAGGAGCTTATCCACAAGGCCGTAGAGGCGGCCAAGGACAAGCGCCGCATCCGTCCCATGGAGGTCATGGGCAATAACCCCTTTGACGATCCCGACAACGAGGGGGATTTCGACCCCGACGATATAGATAACTGACTTTTGATCATTTCTTTGGAGGCAATATTTCCATGGCAGAACTCACCGAAGCCACAGGCATCACAGGCAAGATCACCGAGGAGTACGACGCCAGTCAGATCCAGGTGCTGGAGGGTCTGGAGGCCGTCCGGAAGCGTCCGGGCATGTACATCGGCTCCACCAGCTCCTCCGGTCTTCACCATCTGGTATACGAGATCGTGGACAACGCCATCGACGAGGCGCTGGCCGGCTACTGCGACCACATCAAGGTGACCATCAACCCCGGCAACACCATCACCGTGGTGGACAACGGGCGCGGCATCCCCGTGGATATCCAGCAGCAGACGGGCAAAAGCGCCCTGGAGGTGGTCTTCACCGTCCTCCACGCCGGCGGAAAATTCGGCGGCGGCGGCTACAAGGTCTCCGGCGGCCTCCACGGCGTGGGCGCCAGCGTGGTCAACGCCCTCTCCGAGTGGCTGGAGGTCCAGGTCCACAAGGACGGGAAGATCTATGAGATGAAATTCTCCCGGGGCGACATCACGGAGCCCGTCACTGTGGTGGGCACCACCGACCGCACCGGCACCACCGTCACCTTCAAGCCCGACCCGGAGATGTTCGACGACACCGTCTACGACTACGAGATCCTCCACAAGCGTATGCAGGAGCAGGCGTTTTTAAACGCCGGCCTTCGTATCCGCATCGAGGACAACCGCACCGAGGAGCTTATCTTCGACGATATGCACTACGAGGGCGGGATCCGGCAGTTCGTGGAGTATCTGAACCTCCACAAGACGCCCCTTACCGAGGACGTGGTCTACATGTCCGGCGGCAAGGAGGACTCCATCGCCGAGATCGCCTTTCAGTATAACGACGGCTACAACGAGATGCTTGTCTCCTTCGCCAACAACATCCACACCCCCGAGGGCGGCATGCACGAGACGGGCTTCAAAACGGCCCTGACGCGGGTGCTCAACGCCTACGCCGCCAAGATCGGGCAGCTGAAGGGCGACGACAAGCTCTCCGGCGAGGACTGCCGGGAGGGCCTCACCGCCGTGATCTCCGTGAAGCTGACCAACGCCCAGTTCGAGGGCCAGACCAAGGCCAAGCTGGGCAACGCCGACATCCGCTCCTTAGTGGATTCCATCGTCTCCGAGCAGCTGGAGATCTACCTGGAGGAAAACCCCGCCTTCGGAAAGCTGGTCATCGAAAAGGCCCTCACCGCCAACCGGGCCCGGGAGGCCGCCAAGAAGGCCCGGGAATCCGTGCGGAGAAAGACGGGGCTGGAGTCCGGCCAGATGCCGGATAAGCTCCAGGACTGCAACGAGCGGGATCCCTCTCTCTGCGAGATCTACATCGTGGAGGGCGACTCCGCCGCCGGCTCGGCCATCCAGGGGCGGGATTCCCGCTTTCAGGCCATCCTGGCCATGTGGGGCAAGATGCTCAACGTGGAGAAGGCCCGGGCGGACAAGATCTACGGCAACGACAAGCTCTACCCCCTGATCGTGGCCCTGGGGGCCGGCATCGGGGAGGAGTTCAATATCGACAAGCTCCGCTATCACAAGATCATCATCATGGCCGATGCCGATGTGGACGGCGCCCATATCAGAACACTTTTGCTGACCTTCTTCTTCCGCTATATGCGTCCCCTCATCGAAAACGGCTATGTATACTCCGCCGTGCCGCCGCTCTATAAGCTGACCCGGGGCAAGCAGCAGCGGGTGGCCTATTCAGACCCGGAGCGGGATCAGATCTCCGCCGAGATGCGGGGCGACAACCCCAACGCCAAGGTGGATATCAGCCGCTACAAGGGCCTGGGCGAGATGGATCCCCACGAGCTGTGGGAGACCACCATGGATCCGGAGAAGCGCACCCTCCGGCGCATCACCCTGGACGACGCCGTGGCGGCGGATCAGATCTTCACCGTCCTCATGGGCGAGGAGGTGGAGCCGCGCAAGGCGTGGATCGAGGAGAACGCCCAGTACGCGGTGAATCTGGACTATTAAAGCGGGAGCCGCGACGTTTAAGAATGGTTACGAGGTTTTTGTTGTATGGCACATAACAGAGATTACAAGCCCGAGGACATCCTGTTCCCGGATCAGGTCATCACCCAGTCAGAGCTTGTCTACGAGATGCAGGAGAGCTACAAGCAGTACGCCATGTCGGTGATCGTCGGCAGGGCGCTCCCCGACGTGCGGGACGGGCTTAAACCGGTCCACCGCCGCATACTCTATTCCATGTACGAGGGCGGGCTGACACACCAGAACGCCTATAAGAAGTGCGCCACCGCCGTGGGCGACGTGCTGGGCCACTACCACCCCCACGGCGACGCCTCTGTCTACGACGCGCTGGTACGCATGGCCCAGGACTTCTCCATGCGGGCGCCTCTCATCGACGGACACGGTAACTTCGGCTCCGTGGACGGCGACCCCCCGGCGGCTTACCGGTACACCGAGGCCCGGATGTCCCGCATCGCCGACGAGATGCTCCGGGACATCGAGAAGGAGACCGTGGAATGGGATCCCAACTTCGACGAGACAAGAAAAGAGCCCCGGGTCCTGCCCAGCCGCTTCCCCAATCTGCTGGTGAACGGCTCCTCCGGCATCGCCGTGGGCATGGCCACCAATATCCCGCCCCACAACCTCACTGAGGTCATCAACGCCTGCGTGTGCCTGCTTGACAACCCAGACGCCAGCTTTTCTGACCTTATGCAGCACATCACGGGGCCGGACTTCCCCACCCGGGGCATCATCATGGGCCGGGGCGGCATCCGCCAGGCCTACGCCACAGGGCGCGGCAAGATCGTCATCCGGGCGCGGACGGAGTTCGAGGAGTACGGGAAGGACCACCGCACCCGCATCATCGTCTCCGAGCTGCCCTATCAGGTGAACAAGCGTCAGCTCATCAAGACCATCGCCGACCAGGTGAAGGATAAGCGCCTGGAGGGCATCTCCGATATCCGGGACGAGACGGACCGGAACGGTATGCGCATGGTCATCGAGCTCAAGCGCGACGCCAACGCCCAGGTGGTCCTCAACAAGCTCTTCACCCAGACCGCCATGCAGTCCAGCTTCTCCATCATCATGCTGGCCCTGACGGACGACCAGAAGCAGCCGAGGATCCTGCCCCTTCGAAACATCCTCACGGAATACCTGACCTTCCAGGAGGAGGTCATCACCCGCCGGACGCGGTACGACCTGCGCAAGGCCCGGGAGCGGGCCCACCTGTTGGAGGGACTTCTCATCGCCCAGGACAACATCGACGAGGTCATCCGCATCATCCGCCAGAGCTACGACGACGCCAAGGAGAACCTGATGGCCCGGTTCGGTCTGGACGACATTCAGGCCCAGGCCATTCTGGATATGCGCCTGCGCGCCCTCCAGGGCCTTGACCGGGAGAAGCTCCAGGCGGAGTATGACGAGATCGAGGGCAAGATTGCCTATTACCAGGACCTTCTGGCCCACGAGGAGAAGATCCGGGGCGTGCTGAAGGAGGAGCTGATCGCCATCCGCGACAGGTACGGCTCCGACCGGCTCACCGAGATCCAGGACGTGGAGGAGGAGATCGACCTGGAGGATCTGATCGCCCAGGAGGACTGCGCCTTTACCCTCTCCAACGCCGGATACATCAAGCGGATGCCGGTGACCGAGTACAAGGCCCAGAACCGGGGCGGCAAGGGCATCCGGGCCCAGACGCTCAGGGATGAGGACTTCGTCCACACCGTCTTTACCTGCTCCACCCACGATTACATCCTGTTCTTCACCAGCGCCGGCCGGGTCTACCGGAAGAAGGGCTACAACATCCCCCAGGCCGGCCGGGCCAGCCGTGGCACCAACATCGTCAACGTCCTGCCGCTGGAGGCGGGGGAGCGGGTCACGGCCATGATCCACACCTCCGATATCGAGACCAACGACCGGTATCTGGTGATGGTGACCCTGAACGGCACCGCCAAGCGTCTGGACGGCGAGGCACTGAAGAATATCAGAAACAACGGCATCCGGGCCATCACCTTAGACGAGGGGGACACCCTCATCGCCGTGTGCGAGACCCACGGGGACGACAACATCCTCATCGCCACCCATGAGGGTATGGCCATCTGCTTCAACGAAAACGACGTGCGCTCCATGGGCCGCACGGCGGTGGGCGTCCGGGGCATCCGGCTCCGGGAGGGAGATTTCGTGGTGGGGGCGGTGAACGCCTCCGAGGGCGGGATGCTCCTGACCATCACCGAGAACGGCTACGGCAAGCGCACCCCCATCGACGAATATGTTCGCGGCGCCGACGGGACGCCCCAGAAGCGCGGCGGTATGGGCCTCAAGAACTACAACGTCACCGAGAAGACCGGCCCCATCGCCGGGATCAAGGTGGTCCGGGACACCGACGACGTCCTGCTTCTGGCGGAGGACGGCACCATGATCCGCACCGGCGCGGAGACCATCTCCGTGCTGGGCCGCGCCACCCAGGGCGTCCGCCTCATGCGGGTGTCCGAGGGCGCCCGGCTCCTCTCCGTGGCCGCCACTGAGAAGGCCGCCGATACGGCCGAGGAAAACACCGGGGATGAAGCCGGAGATAACACCGGGGACGACGCGGGAGATAACACCGGGGACGACAATGGATAAGGTCACCATCTACACCGACGGGGCCTGCTCCGGCAATCCCGGTCCCGGCGGGTGGGCGGCCGTGCTCCTCTCCGGGGAGCACAAAAAGGAGATCTCCGGCGGCGAGGCGTCCACTACCAACAACCGGATGGAGCTGCTGGCCGTCATCAGCGCCCTGGAGCTTTTGAAGCGGCCCTGTGAGGTGACACTTTACACCGACTCGCAATATATTGAAAGAGCCGTAAACCAGGGCTGGCTGCGCGCCTGGAAGGCCAGGGGCTGGAAGCGTCGTGACGGGGAGCTGAAAAACCCGGAGCTCTGGAAGCGGCTGGATAAGCTCCTGACCGCCCACACCGTGGCCTTCCACTGGGTGAAGGGCCACGCGGAGAACGACCTGAACAACCGCTGCGATGCCCTGGCGGTGGCGGAGCGGGACAGATACGCTGGACTGTCGAAAAAGCCCTGACGGGCTTTTTCCGACAAAGGGAACGTGCGGGTAATTTTCTCTGAATTTTGCGAAATTCAGAAAAAAACACCCTGCTGTCGCCCCGCGCGCACGCAGAGCGCACACTTGGGCGACAAAAGGGATTTTTTCCGACGTACATGCCGCCGGAAAAAAGTTCGAATTCGAGTTTTTTGACAAGCTGAAGCCCTGACGGGCTTTTTCAGGCGCGCTTGTTATCGGAAAAATCTTTTGGAGGTATGACCATGGAAAGGGAAATATTCAGAGGCATCGGCACGGCGCTGGTGACGCCCATGAACGAATCCGGCGTGGACTACGACGCGCTGGCGAGACTTCTGGATTATCAGCTGGAGGGCGGCGTTGACGCCCTGATCGTCTGCGCCACCACCGGCGAGGCGCCCACGCTGACGGACGAGGAGCACATCGACGTCATCGAATACTGCGTGGACCGGGTGGCGGGGCGCGTCCCCGTCATCGCCGGCACCGGCTCCAACTACACCGACCACGCCGTGGAGATGAGCGTAAAGGCCCAAAAGGTGGGCGCGGACGCCCTCCTTTGCGTGACGCCCTATTACAACAAGTGTACCCAGAAGGGTCTTGTCCAGAGCTTTTATAAGATCGCCGACGCCACCGACCTGCCCATGATCGTCTACTCCGTCCCCGGCAGGACGGGGATGAAGATCATGCCCGACACCTGCGTGGAGCTGGCAAAGCACCCGAAGATCGCGGGCATCAAGGAGGCCACCGGCGATATGGCCACGGTGGTGGAGATCCGCGCCAAATGCGGAGACAGCTTCGCCGTCTGGTCCGGCAACGACGATATCACCGTCCCCATGATGGCCATGGGCGGCAGCGGGTGCATCTCGGTGCTGTCCAACATCATGCCCCGTCAGGCCGTGGAGATGACGCGGAAATTCGACGCCGGCGATATCCGGGGCGCGGCGGAACTCCAGTGCAAATATAAGGCGCTGATCGACGCCCTCTTTTCCGAGGTCAACCCCATCCCCGTCAAGGCCGCCCTGGCGGAAATGGGCATCATTCAGGACTACCTCAGACTGCCCCTGACCCCCATGGAGCCGGAGCACCGGGCCAAGCTTACGGCGCTGATGCGCGCCCACGGCCTGATCTGACCGCCGGAAAAGACAGAAAATTATCACAAAAGCTACGCGTAAAACGCGCATAGGAGGATCCGCATGATAAACGTACTGGTCTACGGCGCCCTGGGGCGCATGGGGAGCATCGTCGTCAACCGGGTGGAGCAGGCCGGGGATATGGCCGTGGCCGCCGGGGTGGACGTCTATTCCGGGGGCGGCGCCGTATACAGCCGCCTGGAGGAAGTGAAGGAAAAGGCGGATGTGGTCATCGACTTCTCCCACCACACCCTGACGCCGGCACTGCTGGACTGGTGCGTACAGAAGAACGTCCCCCTGGTGCTTTGTACCACCGGCCACGATGAGGCGGAAAAGGCCGCCATCCACGCCGCCGCCGAGAAGATCCCCGTGTTCTTCTCCGCCAATATGTCCATCGGCATCGCCCTGCTGGCGGAGCTGGCCCGCCGCGCCGCCGCCCTCTTCCCGGAGGCGGATATCGAGATCGTGGAGGCCCACCACAACCGCAAGCTGGACGCCCCCTCCGGCACCGCCCTGATGCTGGGCCGCGCCATCCAGGAGGTCCGCCCCGGCGCCGTGCTGAATACGGGCCGGTCGGGGCTCGCCAAGCGGGAGAAAAACGAGATCGGCATCCAGGCCGTCCGCATGGGCAACCTGCCGGGGACCCACGTGGTGTGTATCTCCACCGACAGCCAGACCATCGAGCTGAAGCACGAGGCCCACGACCGCTCCCTCTTTGCCGACGGGGCCCTCTCCGCCGCCCGGTTCCTGGTGGGCAAGCCCGCCGGCCTTTACGATATGAAGGGCATCGTGGACCAGGCGTGACCGATACTTTGGGAATATGCGCATTATACCATAAGCATAAGCAAATGTCAAGTATTATTTTTAAGTATTTAAAAATATTTTTTGACGCCGCCTCAAAACGTCCAAAAAGCCCCGCCGGAACGCGTTCCGGCGGGGCTTTCAGTCTGTCAAAAAACCTTCCCTTTTCCCCTCAAACATGGTAAAATAGTCCATGAGGTGAGAAACATGGAGGAATGGAGCAAGGACGCGCGGCGGGAAGTTGTGCTGACGGACATAGACGCATTGGTGCCGAAGGACCATCTTCTGCGAAAAATAGAGAAGGTCATGGACTATGGGTGGATATACGAGCGGCTGGACCCGTATTACAAGCACGAGGGCAGGCCGCCGGTAGATCCGGTGGTGATCATCAAGATGGTGCTGCTGCAGCACCTCTACGGCATACCGTCGCTGCGGGAGACCTGGCGGAGGATAGATGACTCTATGGCCTACCGTTGGTTTTTGGGGTACAACCTCCTTGACCGCATCCCCCACTTCGCCACAGTGAGCTATGCTTTCTGCAACAGATTTCCCACGACGCTTACGGAAGAGATATTCGAGCATATTCTGAACAAAGCCATTAACAACAGGATGGTGGACCCAAGCGCGGTATTCATAGACGGGACACACATAAAAGCGTCAGCGAATAAGAAGAAGTTCCAGAAGGAACAGGTAAAGAAAGTTGCGAAGATATATGACGAGCAGCTCCGGCAGGAAGTGAACGAGGAGAGGGAGAAGCTGGGGAAGAAGCCAATCAATGATGACGATGACGACAGCGATGACAGCAATGACGGAGGGACAGTAGAGAAGACAGTCTCCACCACGGACCCGGAGTGCGGGATGTTCGTAAAGGGAGAGCATGAGAGGCAATTCGC
>CANRMY010000049.1 GCA_947631845.1 uncultured Oscillospiraceae bacterium
TTGCCTGCTGGTTTTTCGGAGTGAATGACAGATAACACTTACAAAATTCCTGTCAAATCTTATTATACGAGGAGGGAACTTTAAGCGTGAGTAATCCAAACGCGGCGGCTAAACAGCTCAAGCCTCACGGAAAATCCCTTGGGCAGAGGATCGTGGAATCCTGGCAGCTCTATGTCCTGCTGATCATACCGGTCATCATCACGGTCATTTACAAGTACATCCCCATGTACGGCATCCAGATCGCCTTCCGGGACTACAAGTCGAGCCGTGGCTTCTTCGGGAGCGAGTGGGTGGGCTTCGAGTGGTTCGAGCGTTTCTTCACCGCCCCCAACTTCAAGCGGATGATCGTCAACACCATCAAGCTCAGCGTCTACGGGCTTCTCTGGAGCTTCCCGGTGCCCATCATCCTGTCCCTGGCCATCAACCAGCTGCGCTTCAAGCGCTTCAAGAGGGTGGTGCAGACCGTCCTCTACGCGCCCCACTTCATCTCCATCATGGTCGTCTGCGGTATGATCCGCATCTTCCTCTCCCCCTACGGCGGCCTCATCAACCTGCTGATCGGCAAGCAGATCGACTTCATGACGGTGCCCAGCGCCTTCCGCACCATCTACATAGCCTCCGGCATCTGGCAGGACGCCGGGTGGGGCACCATCATATACCTCGCCACCCTCTCCGCCGTTGACCCGGGCCTTTACGAGGCGGCGAAGATCGACGGCGCCTCCATGTTCCAGCGCATCTTGAACATCGACATCCCCGAGCTCATCCCCCAGATCGTCCTCCAGCTCATCATGGCCGCCGGCGGCATCATGAGCGTGGGCTTTGAGAAGGTCTTCCTGCTCCAGACCCAGCTCAATAAGGCCACATCCGACGTCATCGCGGTCTATGTGTACGAACAGGGTATCCTCGATCACGCCTACAGCCTTTCCACCGCCGTCGGCCTCTTCAACACGGTCATCAACATCTGCCTGCTGGTCATCGTCAACAAGATCGCCAAGAAGGCCGCCGACGTCAGCTTCGTTTGATTGGAGGTACGTGTTATGGAAAAGAACATGAACAAGTCCCACGGCCTCTCCGACAAGGCCAGCGATATCATCCTGGTTACCCTGTGCATCCTGATCCTCCTGATCGTGGCCTACCCGCTCTACTACGTGCTGGTGGCCTCGGTGTCCGACCCCTACGACGTGTACGGCGGCAAGACCTTCCTGCTGCCCAGCCAGTTCACCTTGGAGGGCTATGAGGCCGTCTTCGCCAACAAGGATCTGTTCCGGGGCCTGGGCTGCTCCGTCCTCTACACGGTGGTGGGCACCCTTTTCTCCGTGGTCATGATCTATTTGGTGGCCTTCCCCCTCTCCCGCAAAAACATGCCGGGGCGCACGGCCATCTCCATCTTCTTCATCATCACCATGTATTTCGGCGGCGGACTGATCCCCACCTACCTGGTGGTCCGGGACACGGGGCTTCTCAACAACATGTGGGCCCTGTTCCTGCCCGGCGGCGTGGCCGTGGGCAACGTCATCATCGTGCGCAACTTCTTTGAGCACAACATCCCCCACGAGCTGATGGAGGCCGCCGCCATCGACGGCGCGGACGACTTCACCACCTTCTTCCGCATCGTCATCCCCCTGAGCCGGCCCATCATGGCGGTCATGGTGGTGTTCTCCATGGTGGCCTTCTGGAACGACTGGTTTACCGCCCTCATTTATCTTCGTAAAGAGCAGTACCCCTTCCCCCTGGTGCTGAGGGGCATCCTCATCACCACCGAGGCCATGAAGGATATGTGGAGCGGCATGAGCTACGCCGAGGCCAACCGGATGGCGGAGCTTGTGAAGTTCGCGGCCATGATCGTGGCGGCGGTGCCTATGCTGGTCATCTACCCCTTCGTGCAGAAATACTTCGAGCAGGGCTTCATGACCGGCGCGGTAAAAGGGTAAGCCCCGATTACGAAGTAATTGTACCACGCCAAAAAGTATATGTCAAGTATAAAATGCGTAATAATGCTTATTTATTCATTCGATTTTCGCATCAATTCTGATTAAGGAGAATCACTATGAAACACACCTTCAAAAAGCTTCTCTGCGCCGCCCTGGCCCTGTGCCTGATGGCCGCGGTGCTCACCTCCTGCGGCGGGAACGGCAAGCGCGGCGGCGAGGACCAGACCGACTTCCTCATCGTGGGCGGCATGTCCACCCTCAGCTCCGGCTACGACTCCAACCCCGTGATGGAGGAGATGGCGGAGAACGCCGGCGTCAACATCGAGTGGGATCTGATGACCGACTCTTTGGGCGAGCGCGTGGGCGTGCTCATCGGCGGCGGCGAATATCCCGACGCCTTCATCGCTGTGAACTTCAGCCAGAGCGACATCGCCGAGTACGGCGAGGATGAGACGTTCATCGACCTGACCCCCTACATCACCCCGGAGATCATGCCCAACCTGTCCGCTATCTTAGAGGAGTACCCGGACATCCGCTCCGCCATCACCATGGCCGACGGCAAGATCTACGGCCTGCCCTCCGCCGAGATGATGGGCACCGCCGCCATCGGCGCCCAGGACAACTACGGCATCTACTCCATCCCCGAGTTCATGTACATCAACAAGACCTGGCTGGACGACCTGGGCCTTTCCATGCCCACCAACCTCACCGAGCTCCACGACGTGCTTGTGGCCTTCAAGGAGAACGACATGGCCACGAAAAACGGCAACGCCGCCGGTATGACCATCCCCTTCTCCTCCGGCTATGACCAGTGGTGCTGGGGCCAGGAGATGCTCTACGCGGGCTTCGGCTTCACCAACTTCACCAACGACGTGTGCGCCGACCTGATGGTGGACGAGAACGGCAAGGTCTACTTCGCCTCCGCCCAGCAGAATTACCGCGACGCCGTCACCTATATCCACGACTGGTTCGCCGAGGGGCTGATGGATCTGGAGATGTTCTCCCAGTCCCAGAGCCAGTTTATCGCCAAGGGCTCCGCCGGCCGCGTGGGCGTGCTGACCTACTGGGAGGCCCCGGAGATCCTGGGCCAGTATGCCGACGATTATGTGTTCCTGCCCCCGCTGAAGGGCCCTGCTGGCACCGAGTATGCCGACACCTGTGAGGTCAACATCCGCGCCAACCCCGCCGTCACCTCCGGCAACCTGAACATCACCAGCGCCTGCGGCAACCCGGAGCTCCTGTGCCGCTACTTCGACCAGTGGTATGACGGCGAGACCGTCATGCAGCTCCAGTATGGCCCCATCGGCATCTACTGGGGCGAGAAGGACGCCAATGGCGTCTGGCAGGAGATCTCCGCCGAAGACGCCCAGGCCAAGTTCGGCAAGAGCGTCGGCGAGCTGAAGTCCCAGTACGAGGTCTACGGTCCCCGTCTGGTGCTGCCCGAGTTCTACAACCACGTGTTCCACCTGGAGGAACGGGCCAAGGATCGTCTGGAGTATCTGGAGAACGACTGGCTGCCCTACGCCCACAACAAGAACTTCTATCCCCTGGACGTGACCTTCACCGCCGAGGAGTTGGAAACCATCGACCGCTACAAGGCCGTCTTCGTCAGCCAGGTGTCCGAGGCCGAGGGCCGCTGGATCAAGGACGGCGGGCCCAGCGATCAGGAGTGGAGCGACTATCTGTCCGTTCTGGAGGACAGCTGCGGCATGAGCAAGCTGCTGTCCGTCTATCAGGACGCCTATGACCGCTACATGGCCGCCGCCGAATAAGGGCAAGGCAAAAATCTAAGCGCTTATATGCGGAGCCGCCCCGGTCACGGGGCGGCTCCTTAAAAAACCAACATTTTACCCGGAGGGTACCTTCATGACAAGTGAGCTTCTTCAGAAAGCCCGGAGCTTTGAGGAGCGCTACGGCGCCCATATCGCCGGCAGCGAGCGTCCCGCCTTCCATCTGACCCCGCGGGTGGGGTGGATGAACGACCCCAACGGCTTCTCCTTTTATAAGGGGCAGTACCACCTTTTCTATCAGTACCACCCCTACTCCACCAAATGGGGCCCCATGCACTGGGGCCACGCGGTCAGCCGCGACCTGCTCCGCTGGGAGTATCTGCCCGCCGCCCTGGCCCCGGACGAGGCCTACGACGACGCCGGATGCTTCTCCGGCTCCGCCCTGGAGCTGCCCGACGGGCGGCAGCTGATCATGTACACCGGCGTGCGCAGTAACATGGACGAGGACGGCGTGCGGCGGGATCTGCAGACCCAATGCCTGGCGGTGGGAGATGGACTGACGTATGAAAAGCTGGACGGCAACCCGGTGCTGGACGGGAAGGATATCCCCGCCGGGTTCAACGTCCACGATTTCCGGGACCCGAAGATGTTCCAAAAGGACGACGGCTCCTACGGCTGTGTGGTGGGGTGCCGCACGGAGGACGGGAGCGGCGCCATCCTGCTTTTTGAGAGCGAGAACGCCCTCCGTTGGCGCTTTGTGACGGTGCTGGACCGGTGCTACAACGAGTTTGGCCGTATGTGGGAGTGCCCGGATTTCTTCGCCCTGGGGGATAAGCAGATCCTGATGACGAGCCCCCAGGACATGAGCGCCGTGGGGCTGGAGTTCCACAACGGCAACGGCAGCCTGTTCCTCATCGGCACATACGATGAGGCGGCCCGCGCCTTTGACCGGCAGAACGTCCAGGCGGTGGACTACGGCCTTGATTTTTACGCCCCCCAGACGCTTTTAGCCCCGGACGGGCGGCGGATCGTCATCGCGTGGATGCAAAATTGGGACACCTGTGTGTCCGGGCCGGAGGACAAGTGGTTTGGCCAGATGACCCTGCCCCGGGAGCTTGAGCTGCGGGACGGGCGCGTCATCCAGAACCCCGTCCGGGAGCTGGACAAGCTCCATGGGCGGCGGGTGAGCTATTCCGATATCCCCGTGCAGGAGGAGCTGACGCTCCGGGGCGTCTACGGGCGCACCATCGACATGACCGTTACCGTCCGGCCCCGCAGTGAGTGCGGATACACCAATTTCCGCATGAAGGTGGCCTCCGGCAGTCAGCACTACACCTCCGTCACCTACACGCCCCTGACCAGCACCCTGCGGGTCAGCCGGGATCACTCCGGCACCAACCGGGACTTTGTCCACGTGCGGGAGTGCTTTGTCCGGGACCGGGGCGGCGAGATCAAGCTCCGGGTGGTCCTGGACCGCTTCTCCGCCGAGATTTTCGTCAACGACGGGGAGCAGGCCGTCACCCTCACCTTCCACACGCCCCTCTCCGCCGACGGCATCAGCTTCCAGTCCCAGGGCAAGACCGTCATCAACGTGGAGAAGTACGATATCGTGACGGATACCTGAGGCTTGAGGCATCAATACGGACTAATTGAATCAAGGCAAGAGGCGGGGAAATGCCCCGCCTCTCGCCTTTGCCAAAATAGAATATATTTTCGGTGATTGAGAAAGTATACAGTCTGCTCCTTGCGTATCTATAAGGGTTTCGGGAGGGTGTTTCCGGGAATTGATTGCTCATTGAGGAAAAAACGATATGCTTCAACATAATGCGCAAAATGAAATAAAAGCTGGAATAGGCGAAGCTCTGAGAGAGCGCTCAAGATAGACGCGCTGCGGTTGACTAAATTGCTTTCTCTGTCCGCCGATGATCATAGTGAACCGCAGATCAATTTTCCGTTTTGGCAATCATATTTCTCTCGACTTTTCCGCCTCTCTGCGGTATTGTGTGTTGCCAAAGGGGGACTGAAAATGGACAGTACGAGGATAACGTCCTTGGTAGGATACCAGATGAGCAGTATAGAATCCTGTCCACCGAGTACACATCCGAGCAGGAGAGCATCAAGGCCGCCCTCCCGGAGCTGACCAAACATTTGCAGGAACTGAAGAACTCTACCTCCAACTTCGACCGTTTCCTGGACAACGCCCACAAATACACAGAAATAAACGATCTGACCCCGGAGCTCCTCCACACCTTCATCAAGCGCATCGAGGTCGGAGAACGGGCCAAGAAATATTCTCGCAGCGCCCCACAGGAGATCGTCATCCACTACCGCGACATCGGCATCCTAGACGACATGCCCCAGGAGCTGGAGGATATTCTCATACAGGTCGCTGAGCTGGATTTAGAAATTGCATGACACAAACTAAGGAGCCTGTGCATCAACACAGGCTCCTGATCGGAAAAATTTATAGTTAGGCAGGTTCACAATGTTTCCCTACGGCACCGCCCCGGAGAGGCGGCCCCTACGAGGTTGTACGATGGTTTTTTCGAAAATCCGACGGAACGGGAATACGATGGTGCGGCGTGTGGGCCATAAAATCACAGCCGCAACAGCGCAGGGAAAATAGGAACGGAAGCTTTGATAATAGAGCTGTAAGCGGCTAAGCGGGTTAGGCGCAGAAACAATGCGTTACAAGGACGCGCGGTGTACGTAATGCGCAGAAGATTCGGAGATGCGGGCCGGCCAGGTGTCCGGCCCGTACGGAAGGGAATTTGATAGTGCGGTGTGTGGGCCGATGTGGTCATCGGCCCCTACATTGTGTGCAACACAAAAGAGGAGAAACGCAAATCACCTCCGCCCTATAAGAGCGGAATCCTTATTTTATCCTCATTTTCTCCACCAGCGCCTCGTCGGGCTCGGCCAGGAGGGTGCGGTAGGTGTGGTAGATGACCATGCCCGGGCGGGCGCCGGCGGGCTTTTTGATCTGCCGCACCTCGGTGACGTCCACCGGCACCTTGGCCGCGCCCCGGCCCTGGGAGTAGTAGGCCGCGACGCAGGCCGCCTCGTGTACGGACTGGGGATCCGGCGTTTTCCCCTGGCAGGAGAGGATCACATGGGCCCCGTGGAGCTTCTGGGCGTGGAGCCAGAGATCCGTCTTGGCGCTGTCGCGCAAAGTCAGCTGGTCGTTCTGGGCGTTATTCCTGCCGGCCCGGATGAGAAGGCCCGCGCCGGAGCGGAAGCGCATGGGCTGGATGGGCTGGCGCTTGGGCCGGCGGTTCTGTTTCGGGGCCCGCAGAACACCCGTCTCCTCCAACTCCGCGCGGATCTCCGTAAGATCCCGCTCCGTCTCCGCCCGGTCGATCTCCTCCAGGACGCTCTCCAGGTACGCCAGCTCCTCCTCGCCCTGGCCGATCCGCTCCGTCAGATGCGCCGCGGCGCTCTTGGCCCGGTTGTAGTCCTTATAATATTTGGCGGCGTTCTGCTGGGGCGTTTTCAGCGGATCCAGCGCGATCCTTCTCGTCCCGCCGTCCTCCGCGTAAAAATCCTCCGCCACCAGCTCACGCTGTCCCTTTTTCATGGCGTACAGGTTGGCGATGATGATGTCCCCGCACTGGCGCAGCCAGTCCCTGTTCTCCGTATGCAGCAGCTCCTGCCGCTGGGTCTCCAGCCGCCGGGCCACCCGGTTCCGGGCGGTCCCCGCTGCCCGCCGCAGCTCCACGGAGCGCTGACGCCGCCGTTCCACGGCGTCTTTTTTTGCGTAAAAAACGTCCAAGAGCGCGGAAAAACTCTCCGCCTTTGAAAGCCCGTACCCCGGCCCGTACTGGAAGATGGGGATATACGAAAAATCAAAGGGCGCGCCCTCCGGGCCGGTCAGCAGGCACGGCTCGCCCCCGGCCAGCACGGCGTCCCGCAGACGGCAAAGCTCCGCCGCCAGATCGCCGCTCTCCGCCCGGTAGGCCATCTCCCGGGCCACCAGCGGGGAGATCCCCAAAAACCGCTCCATCACGCCCTTGTCCACGGGCCGTCCCGGCTCAAGCCCGGTGCAGAGCTCCGCGATCTCCCGGTCCGACAGGGCCAGCAGGTCCCGCTTGTCCTGCAAAGGCGGCAGGCGGTAGCGCATCCCCGGCTGGACGGCGCGCCTGTCCTCCGCCGAACCGGCCCGAAAAAGGCAGTCGGTGATGATCCCCTCTTGATCGGTCAAAATCACATTGGCGGCGTGGCCGAAAAGCTCCACGGCCAACCCCCGCTCCTCCCCCTCGCCGAACATCCCCGGCGCGGCCAGGCGCAAAAGCAGGACCCGGTCGGTGACGGGCATGGTCACCTCCAGGATCCGCGCCCCGGTCAGGTGCTTGCGCAGGAGCATACAGAACATGGGCGGCTCCTGGGGCTTTTCCAGCTGCTCGCCGGTAAAATGGAGGCGCGGCGCGCCGGAGGACCCGCCGATCAGCAGCTCCCGCCGCCGCTCCCCCTTCACCGTCAGCACCAGGGTGCCCCGGGCCGGCTGCTGGATCCTCTCGATCCGCGCCCCCGTCAGCTCCCGCTCCAGCTCCCCCTTCAGACAGCGCAGAAATAAGGCGTCAAAGGCCATTTTTATCCCTCCAGTATGGCGTCGAACAGCCGGCAGAGCCGCTCCCGCCGCCCCTTTATGTACAGATACCCGAACAGCGCCTCCAGCGCCGTGGCGGCGTGATACTGCTGCAGGGTGGCCCCGTGGGGCACCGCGTGTACCTTGGCGTTCCGGCCCCGCCGGTAGACCTCCCGCTCCTCCTGGGTGAGAAGCGGCCCGATCTTCTCCGCCCCCGCCGCCTGGGCCGGGGCCGCCACCAGGGCCACCGTGGCCCGGTGGAGGGAGCGGTTGGTCTCCTTGCCCCGGGTCACCAGATACGACCGGGCCATCAGCTCATACACCGCGTCCCCGATGTGGGCCAGCGCCAGGGAGGACAGATTCCCCAGCTGGGTATCCGTCAGATCAAATGTAAAATAATCCATGCCGTCACCTCGCCTGTCAATCTTACCATATCCGTTTCGTAATTTCCACTGTTTCTTTCCTCTTTTGCACTTGACCGCCGGGAAAAAAGGCCCTATAATGTGACGCATACGACGTAATTTGGAGGTGACCGCCACGGACGACAGCGAACGCGATGACCGGATCGGCCCCAAGGCGCGGGTGATCGCCAACAGCTTCCGGCGCATCGCCGACGAGTCCACCCACGAGCTGGGGATCACGGGCGTCCAGTCCTTTCTCTTAGGGTATCTGTACTGCCAGCGGGAGCATCCCCCCTGTCAGCGCGATATCGAGGTGCGCTTCAACATCAAGCACCCCACGGTCACGGGGCTTTTGGAGCGGATGGAGGAGCGGGGCTTTGTGCGCTTCGAGCAGGACGGCGCGGACCGGCGGCGCAAGCGCATCCTTCTGACGGAAAAGGGCGCGCAGGCCGCCGAGAGCACCCGCCAGAAGCTGGACGCGCTGGACACGCGGCTCGTTCAGGGCTTCACCCCCGGGGAGCTTGCCACCCTCAACGCCCTTTTGGACCGGGTATTGGCCAATATTGAACCGTCCGCCGGAAAAGGCCGGCGGCAGGAAGGAGAATGACACTTTGATACGAAGATTGGCCCGGTGCGTCCGGGAATACACCCTGGCGGCGGTGCTGGCGCCGCTGACCATGATCGGCGAGGTGGCCATGGAGGTCACCATCCCCAAGGTGATGAAGGCCCTCTACGACTACGGCATCACCCTCGGCGATATGCACGTGGTGCTGGTCCGCTCCCTGCAGCTGGTGCTGTGCGCCCTGTGCTCCCTGGCCTTCGGCGTGGCCTCGGCGGCCTTCGCCACCAAGGCCGGCACCGGCTTTGCCCGGAACCTCCGGCACGACATGTACTATTGTGTCCAGGAGTACAGCTTTTCCAACATTGACAAATTCTCCACCGCCTCCATCGTCACCCGTCTGACCTCGGACGTGGCGAATTTGCAGATGACCTTCCAGATGATGATCCGCATGGCCATCCGGGCCCCCATGACCATGATCCTGGCCTTCATCTCCGCCATGACCATCTCCGTGAAGCTTTCCCTGGTCTACTGCGTGGCTATGCCCATCCTGATCGTGGCCCTGGTGTGCCTGGTGCCCCTGGTCCACAGCATCTTTGACCGGGTCTTCCGCACCTACGACAAGCTGAACAACGCCGTCCAGGAGAACGTCCACGGCATCCGGGTGGTGAAGAGCTTCGTCCGGGAGGACAAGGAGATCGAGAAGTTCACCGGCATTTCCGCCTCCATCTACAAAGACTTCTGCAAGGCCGAGAAGATCCTGGCCCTCAACAACCCCGTCATGCAGACCTGCGTCTACGGGTGCATTCTGGCCATCTCCTGGATGGGCGCGAAAATGGTGGTGGCCTCCGGCAACGTCCCCGAAAACGGCCTGACCACCGGGGACCTGAGCGCCATGTTCACCTACACCACCCAGGTGCTCTCCTCCCTCATGATGCTGTCCATGGTCTACGTGATGATGATCATGTCCCGGGCCCCTCTGCGGCGTACATACGAGATCCTCACCGAGACGCCGGACCTGACAAGCCCCGTGGAGGCCGTCACAGAGGTCCCCGACGGCTCCATCGACTTTGAGGATGTGAGCTTCAAATACTCCGCCAAGGCCAAAAACATGGCCCTGAAGGACGTAAACCTCCACATCCCCTCCGGCGCCACCGTGGGCATCCTGGGCGGCACCGGCTCCAGTAAATCCACCCTGGTCCAGCTGATCCCCCGGCTCTACGACGTGACCGAGGGCGTCCTGAAGGTTGGCGGCGTGGACGTGCGGGACTACGACCTGACCACCCTCCGGGACAGCGTGGCCATGGTTTTGCAGAAAAACGAGCTCTTCTCCGGCACCATCAAGGAGAACCTGCGCTGGGGCGACCCGGACGCCACGGACGAGGAGCTGGAGCACGCCTGTAAGCTTGCCTGCGCCGACGAGTTCATCCAGGGCTTCCCGGATAAGTACGACACCCACATCGAGCAGGGCGGTACCAACGTCTCCGGCGGCCAGAAGCAGCGGCTGTGCATCGCCCGGGCGCTGCTGAAAAAGCCGAAGATCCTGATTTTGGACGACTCCACCTCCGCCGTGGACACCAAGACCGACGCCATGATCCGAAAGGCCTTCGCCGAGGAGATCCCCGGCACCACCAAGCTCATCATCGCCCAGCGCGTGGCCAGTGTCCAGGACGCGGACATGATCATCATCATGGACGGCGGCGCCGTGGCGGCGGTGGGCACCCACGAGGAGCTTTTAAAGACCTCCCCCATCTATCAGGAGGTCTACAATTCCCAGGTGAAAGGAGATGAGGACTGATGCCCCCTGTAAGACCGAGAGGCGACGGCCGGAAGGCCCGGAACCCCAAAAAGACCCTGACGCGGCTTTTGAGCTACATGAAGAAGTATATCCCCATCCTGGTCATCGTCCTTGTGTGCATCACCGTCACGTCCTACGCCCAGACCCGCATGTCAACGGCTCTCGGCGACCTGGTGGACGACTATATCAAGCCCATGATCGCCCAGGGCTCCACGGACTTTGGTCCCCTCGCCAAATTCCTTCTTAAGGTGGCCGCTGTGCTGGCGGCCGGCATCTTCTGCGCCTGGCTTTATAACTTCCTGATGGTCTCCGTGGCCCAGGGCACCCAGAAGGTCATCCGGGATGAGATGTTCACCAAGATGCAGAAGCTCCCCCTGCGGTATTTCGACCAGAACACCGCCGGCAACATCATGTCCCGGTACACCAGCGACATCGACACCCTGCGTCAGATGGTCTCCCAGTCCATCCCCCAGTGCGCCGCGTCCATCATCTCCCTGATCGTTATCTCCGTGAACCTTATCCTGGAATCCTGGGTGCTGTGCATCGTTATGGTGTTCACCGTCTTTGTCATCGTCCTGGTGACAAAAACCGTGGTGGGCCGCTCGGGCAAATACTTCCTGGAGCAGCAGCGGGCCCTGGGCCGTGTCAACGGCTATGTGGAGGAGCTGATCAACGGCCAGCGGGTGGTGAAGGTCTTCAACCACGAGGAGACCTGCAAGCAGGAGTTCGACCAGATCAACGACGAGCTGTGCCGCAACGCCTACACCGCCGGCGTGTACGCCAACGCCATGGGCCCCATCAACAACAACCTGGGCTACATCCAATACGCCATCCTGGCGGTGGTGGGCGGCGTCCTGGCCGTCTCCTCCGGGGGCAAGGCCCTGGATCTGGGCGCGCTCATGGCCTTCATGCTCCTCTCCCGCCAGTTCAACATGCCCATCGCCCAGATCTCCAACCAGCTCAACGCCATTGTCCTGGCCCTGGCCGGCGCGGAGCGCATCTTCGACCTGATGGATGAACAGCCCGAGGTGGACGACGGCTACGTGACCCTGGTCAACGCCGAAATCGGCCCTGACGGCTCCGTCACCGAATCGGATAAGCGCACCGGACACTGGGCCTGGAAGCACCCCCACAAGGTCGACGGCACGATCACCTATACCGAGCTGCGCGGGGACATCACCATGGACAGCGTGGACTTCAGCTATGTGCCGGATAAGCAGATCCTCTACGACATCTCCCTCTACGCCAAGCCCGGCCAGAAGCTGGCCTTTGTGGGGGCCACCGGTGCGGGCAAGACCACTATCACCAACCTGATCAACCGGTTCTACGACATCGAGGACGGCAAGATCCGCTACGACGGCATCAACATCAACAAGATCAAAAAGGACGATCTGCGCCGCTCCCTGGGCATGGTCTTGCAGGACGTGAACCTGTTCACTGGCACCGTCATGGAGAATATCCGCTACGGCAAGCTGGACGCCACGGACGAGGAGTGCATTGAGGCCGCCAAGCTTGCCAACGCCCACGACTTCATCACCCGCCTGCCCGAGGGCTACGACACCATGCTGACGAATAACGGCGCGCGGCTCAGTCAGGGCCAGCGCCAGCTCATCTCCATCGCCCGGGCCGCCGTGGCCGACCCCCCGGTGATGATCCTGGACGAGGCCACCAGCTCCATCGACACCCGCACCGAGGCGCTTGTCCAACGGGGCATGGACCGGCTCATGGAGGGCCGCACGGTGTTCGTCATCGCCCACCGCCTCTCCACCGTCATGAACTCCGACGCCATCATGGTCCTGGACCACGGCCACATCATCGAGCGCGGCACCCACGAGCAGCTCATCGCCCAAAAGGGCACCTACTACCAGCTCTACACCGGCGCGTTCGAACTGGAGTAAGGTTGTCCGCCCTTAAAAGGGCGGGGAAAATACGCTTTCTTCTCTTTTGTGTTGACAAAAGAGAAGAAAGCCGCAAAGAAGAGAAAAGCAATTTTTGGGTCCGGTGGTAAACCGGGCCCAAGCTTTATTTCGACGGTCCGGCTCCCGCGGCAACAGTCGATACCCATGGTCCCACTCATATCCGCGCGGGAGCGTCGTCGCGGAACCGGCTTAACCTCGGGCTCTCGTCCTTACCGACGCCGCTTGACCTCGCCCTCCAAGTATTCGGGCTCAGGCGCGGGCGTCGGACGTCCTCTCCCCGCCGGGCCACAGCCCGGCGGGGATCCCAATCGCCCTCAGGCGCACGGTTCGCTCCTCCTTTCCCCATCGGGCGACAGCCCGATGGGGGCCCCGCATTGTCTCTGCGTCTAACCCGCTTAGCCGCTCACCCCGGCGCTTACCAAAGCCCCTGCCCCTACATAGGGCCGCGCTGGTGCGGCTGTGATCGTGCGGTTTATGTAGGGGCCAGAGACCCGCTCGGCCCACACGCCGCATTGTCGAATTCCTTTCGTACGGGCCGGACACTGGCCGGCCCGCCCCGGATAACCTCCTGGCTATAATCAACGCCGTACGGGCCGCCGCCCTCGGCGGCCCATGGCACCATCGAATTCCGCAATATCCGATTGATACGCTTCCGTAGGGGCCGCCTCTCTTGGCGGCCCGAAAATAAAATAAGCGGCGAAGCCGCAACCTTTTTGCGGCGGGCGTTAAGGAAATTCGAAGAGACGGGCCGCCTGGAGAGGCGGCCCCTACAAGGTTGATTGATAGTCCGGAGGATAACCGGGACGGGCGGCCGGGGACGGCCGCCCCTACGGCGGTATACGATAAAAATACGAAAATCGACACGCGGGCCGGCCAGGTGTCCGGCCCGTACGGGGTGCGTGCGGGCGCTCCCCGGGGGAGTCCAGATGGGGGCTCGCAAGCCCCCTCTGGTCGTTTTTAAAAGGGGAAGTCCAGAGGGGAGGGGCCCCCGCGCGGCTGTCGCCGCGTGGGGAAAGGAGGAGCGAACCGTGCGAGTGAGGGCGAACACTTGCAGCCCGAGCCATCGCCGGTTCCGCGACGACGTGCGAAAGCCCCCCTCTGGTTGTTTTTCTCCTCCTCTTTGTTTCTTTCTCCTCTTTTGTCAACACAAAAGAGGAGAAAGAAAATTCCCGTCCGCCCGTGAGGCGGACAACCTTATTCCCCCGCCGGGGCGGCGCCAAAAAGTGAAAATACGCCTTGACAAATGGGATAAATCCGCATATAATACCCCCAAATGGCGTTGAGGGGAAGAAGTAGGCGCGGACCGTCCCAGAGAGAAGCCGGCAGGTGCGAGGCTTTGACGGGAACCGCCGAAAGGTCGTCCCGGAGCCGCGGAGGTGAGGGCTTTGCCGCCAGTCTCCGACGGGCGCTCCCGTTACAGAGCGTTGAGCGCCCCGCGAAAGCGGGGAATTCAGGTGGTACCGCGGATGATTTCTCATTCGCCCTGAGCTATCAGCTTGGGGCGAATTTCTTTTTTCTCCCCAAAGACGAAAGGAGTACAAACATGAAAGAACTGCCGAAAGTGTACGACCCCAAGGCGGTGGAGAAGCGCATCTACCAGATGTGGCTGGACGGGGGCTATTTCCACGCCCAACGCGACCCCGATAAAAAGCCCTTCACCATCGTCATCCCGCCTCCCAACGTGACGGGCCAGCTCCATCTGGGACACGCCTTTGACGAGACGCTCCAGGACATCCTCATCCGCTACAAGCGCATGAAGGGCTATTCCGCCCTGTGGCTCCCCGGCTACGACCACGCCGGCATCGCCACCCAGATCAAGGTGGAGGAGCAGCTGAGAGGCGAGGGCCTCACCCGCTTCGACCTGGGCCGGGACAAGTTTTTGGAGCGGGTCTGGGACTGGAAAAACAAGTACGGCGACAGGATCGTGGAGCAGCTGAAGACCCTGGGCTCCTCCTGCGACTGGGAGCGCCAGCGCTTCACCATGGACGAGGGCTGCTCCAAGGCCGTCCGGGAGGTGTTCTGCTCCCTCTATGAGAAGGGCCTCATCTACAAGGGCAAGCGCATCATCAACTGGTGCCCCCACTGCACCACCGCCCTCTCCGACGCGGAGGTGGAGTACGAGGAGAAGCCGGGCAAGCTCTGGCACATCCGCTATCCGCTCTCCGATGGCTCGGGCTATGTGACCGTGGCCACCACCCGCCCGGAGACCATGCTGGGCGACACCGGCGTGGCCGTGAACCCGGAGGACGAGCGCTACACCAACCTTGTGGGCAAGACCTGTATCCTGCCCCTGGTGGGCCGGGAAATCCCCATCGTGGCCGACGAGTATGTGGACAAGACCTTTGGCACCGGCTGTGTGAAGATGACCCCCTGCCACGACCCCAACGACTTCGAGGTGGGCCTGCGGCACGATCTGGAGCAAATTCTCGTCATCGACGGCGACGGAAGAATCATCAACGGCGGGAAATACAACGGCATGGACCGCTATGAGGCCCGGAAGGCCATCGTGGCGGACCTTGAGGAGCAGGGGTACCTGGTGAAGATCGAGGACCACGTCCACAACGTGGGCACCTGCTACCGGTGCCACTCCGACGTGGAGCCCCTGGCCTCGGATCAGTGGTTCGTGAAGATGGAGCCCCTGGCGCGGGAGGCCATTCGGGTGGTGGAGGACGGAACCATCAAATTCGTCCCCGACCGCTTTGCCAAGACGTATCTCAACTGGATGCACAACGTCCGCGACTGGTGCATCTCCCGGCAGCTGTGGTGGGGCCACCAGATCCCCGCCTGGACGTGTGCCGACTGCGGCCACATGACGGTGAGCCGTACCGACCCCACCGAGTGCGAGCACTGCCACAGCAAGAACATCGAGCGGGATCCGGACGTGCTGGACACCTGGTTCTCCTCGGCCCTCTGGCCCTTCTCCACTCTGGGCTGGCCTGACAAGACGGAGGATCTCCAATATTTCTACCCCACCGACGTGCTTGTGACGGGCTACGACATCATCTTTTTCTGGGTGGCCCGCATGATCTTCTCCGGCATGGAGCACATGCATAAAGAGCCCTTCAAGACCGTGTTGATCCACGGCCTTATCCGGGATCCCCAGGGCAAGAAGATGTCCAAATCCGCCGGCAACGGCGTGGACCCCATCGAGATGATCGACCACTTCGGCGCCGACGCCTTGCGGTTCAACATCATCACCGGCAATTCCCCCGGCAACGATATGCGCTTCTACGTGGAGCGGTGCGAGGCCATGCGCAACTTCGCCAACAAGATCTGGAACGCCAGCCGGTTCGTGATGATGAACCTGACGGTGGAGGACGCGCGCCTTCCCGAGAAGCTGGAGCTGCCCGACAAGTGGGTGCTCTCCAAGCTCAATACCCTCATCGGGGAGGTCAACGACAACTTTGACCGCTTTGAACTGGGCATCGCCGCCCAGAAGATCTACGACTTCATCTGGGACACCTTCTGCGACTGGTATATCGAGCTCACCAAGCCGCGGCTTTCTGAGGGCGACGAGAACGCCCAGCGGGTACTGCTCTATGTCCTCACCGACATCCTGAAGCTCCTGCACCCCTTCATGCCCTTCATCACCGAGGAGATCTACCAGGCCCTGCCCCACGAAAAGAGCGCCCTCATCATCGAGGACTTCCCGGAGGTCCGGGAGGAGCTGGCCTTCCCCGGGGAGGAGGCGGACTTTGAGAAGGTCATGGACGCCGTCACCGCCATCCGCTCCAAGCGCAGCGCCATGAACGTGCCGCCCTCCCGGAAGGCCAAGGTCGTCATCTCCACGATTTACCCGGAGCCCTTCAAGGCCGGCGCGCCGTATGTCATGCGCCTTGCCTCCGCTTCCGAGGTGGAGGTCATCGGCATGAGCGAGGCCGGCTCCGACGCCGATATGGAGGCCGCCGGCATGGTGACGGTGGTCACCCACTCCGCCCGTGTGTTCCTGCCCCTTCGGGAGCTGGTGGACCTTCAGGCCGAGCGGGAGCGCGTGGAGAAGGAGCTTAAAAAGAACCGGGGCTTTTTGGAGGGCCAGATGAAGAAGCTCTCCAACCAGGCCTTCATCTCCCGCGCCCCGGAGAACGTGGTCCAGGCCGAGCGGGAGAAGGCGGACAAGCTCCGCGCCCTCATCGAAAACCTGGAAAAATCCCTGGAGACTCTGTCATAAAGACAAATTTTGCGCCATAAACCTGTTAAGATACCCGTGTACAGCCCGTACACGGGTATTTTTTATGGGAAGTGACTTGAAAATGAAGCTTACCGCCACACAGGAGAGCGGACGGTTGACCCTGGCCCTCTCCGGGGAGCTTGACCACCACGAGGCAAAAAATCTGATCCGGGAGCTGGAGGAGCGGATCGACACAGGACTGCCCAGGGACTGCGTGCTGGATCTGGAGGGACTTCGGTTCATGGATTCCTCCGGCGTCGCCATCCTCCTGAAGCTCCACAGGCGCATGAACGCCCTGGGCGGGCGGCTTTTCGTCCAAAACGTCCAGTCCCAGCCCATGCGCGTGCTGGACGCCTCGGGCATCGACCGCATCATCGAAATTTCCGCCTGACCCCGCCTTGCGCCAAACGGCCGGCGCGGCGAAATCTCACAGGAAAAAAGGAGTTTACATAAGCATGAAAGAACTGAACAGTGTACGGTTTGAGTTTCCGTCCCTCTCCGCCAACGAGGGGTTCGCCCGGGGGGCGGTGGCCTGCTTTGCCGCCCAGCTGGACATGACGCTGACGGAGTTGGGGGACGTGAAGACGGCGGTGAGCGAGGCGGTGACCAACTGCATCGTCCACGCCTATCCCGACAGCGTGGGGCCCATCCTCCTGCGGCTGCGCATCTTAGAGGGCGGGGAGCTGGAGATCCAGGTCAAGGACAAAGGCCGGGGCATAGAGGACGTGGAGCGGGCGCGCCAGCCCCTGTTCACCACCGGCGGCGACGACCGGGGCGGTATGGGCTTCACCATCATGGAGAGCTTCACGGACTCCATGAAGGTGCGCTCCCGGGTGGGGGCGGGCACCACCGTGACCATGCGCAAGCGGGTGGAGAAGCGGAGAAAGGCCAGATGACCCCGGCCCTTGGCGATACGCTCAAAGCCGCCCGGAACGGGGACAACGAGGCCATGGAGCAGATGGTACGGGAGAATTCCGGCCTCATCTGGAGCGTGGCCCGGCGGTTTTTCGGCAGAGGCGCGGAGCCGGACGACCTCTACCAGCTGGGGTGCATGGGCTTCATCAAGGCGGTGCGGGGCTTTGACGACAGCTTTGGCACCCAGTTTTCCACCTACGCCGTGCCCAAGATCGCCGGGGAGATCCGGCGCTTCTTGCGGGACGACGGGGCGGTGAAGGTCAGCCGGAGCCTGAAGGAGCGGGCCGCCGCCGTCCGGGCGGCGCGGCTTTTGCTGGAGCAGCAGCTGGGCCGGGAGCCGGCGGTGTCGGAGATCTCGGAGCAGACCGGCCTCAGCCCGGAGGACATCGCCGCCTGTGAGCTGGCCACCGCCCCCAGCGAGTCCCTCCAGCGGGAGAGCGGCGAGGACGGCTTCACCCTGGAGCAGATGCTGGGCGACCAAGGCCAGGAGGAAAAGCTGGTGGAGCGGGTGGCCCTGCGGGAGGCCGTCTCGCGCCTTCCCGACAGGGAGCGCTCCGTCATCATTTTGCGCTATTTCAGGGCCATGACCCAGTCCGACGCCGCCCGCGTCCTGGGCGTCTCCCAGGTGCAGATCTCCCGCCTGGAGAAACGCGCCGTGGAAAAGCTGCGGGAGGAATTGCAGTAACCTCCAAGGTTTTCACCCTCACCCCGGCGGGGGGAATAAGGTTGTCCGCCTTATAGGCGGACGGGGATTTGCTTTCTCCTCTTTTGTGTTGACAAAAGAGGAGAAA
>CANRMY010000050.1 GCA_947631845.1 uncultured Oscillospiraceae bacterium
CTTCTTTCGCAAATTTTCTCTTATTGCATTCTTGACTTCACACCATTAGACTTGGCAACACACAATACCGCAGAGGGACGGAAAAGTCGAGTGAAACCGTGTTGGCAAAACGGAGAAACCGTGTGTAATGCAGACCTTCGGGAAGGGCTTTATATTTGTTGAACATGTCAATCCGGCATTTTCGGGGATTAAATTGGTTAAATGTAGGAATAAGCAACGAATAATCGGCTTCCCTACACCATTTTTCACCACTTAGGACTGCTTATTGCGGGTGGGAATATATGCTTTTTATAGCGTTCCCCACAATTTAGAGAGCCTAAACAAAACCTCTTCCAAGGTCATCTTGTAAAGCTCGTTTCCAAAGATTTCGATCTGTGACTTCTCCCATCCGCATACGTTCAGCCTCCTGGATGACCGCGTTCTTCACGGAGCGGAACTCTTTCTGCTCAGAGAGGCGCAGGCGCTTTCGACGTTCGTCCTTGTAGTAGCTGTCTACCTCCGCTTGCAGGTCGAGCCACTTCATGTAGCACTCATGCACTGCGGGGACGGTTTCGAGCTCATCCACGATTCTATCCACCTTGTCCTTGAGATTCTTCTTGAGGTAGCCGTAGGACTTCTTGCCCTTGACCGTGTCCAGCTCCTTGGACAGCTCCAGCATCATCGGCGCTATCTGAGGACAGGCGCACAAGCCGTCACGGATTTCGCTGACCAGCTCTTGCAGGGACTGCCGCGCCTCGTTGACCAGCTCGTCTCTCATTTCAGACTTCTGCTCGTATGTGTGTAGCAGTTCCTGCTTGAAGATGTCGTTGACCAGACCGGACTTGATTTTCCTTATCCCGTCACGACTGAGGTAGCCCTCACCGCTCGCCGACCACGCCATCATGTGGACGTGTGGGTGGTTGCCCTCGTTGTGGAACGCGGCGTACCAGCGGAAGTCGTTTGGCGCTATCCGCACGGCCTCGGCTATGTCGTTGCGGTGCGCGCGGAGAAGGTTTCGCCATGAGCTCGCGTTGTCGTAGCCCAGCCGCTCCGCGTCCTCGCGCTTCAGAGAGATGATGTGTGTCCACACGTTGCCGGTGACGGACTCCATCTCTGCAAAATCATGTGTACCCTCCTTTCTGAAAATATGTACGCTCGGCTATTGACTATCCGCTCGTATTAGTGTATAGTCTATTTGAGATGAGGCTATCGTAACACACGGCTTTGAGTTTGTCAATGCTTCTATTTTTATTTATAGTCTATTTTTAAGGAGGCTTCTCACATGGACTTTGCTTCGATGACCTTTCCGCTTACCATTGATGTCTCAGGCACTCAGTATTGGATCGGTGACGAGGGGCCGTACAAGTTAGGCATTGCGGCAACAGAGTTTCTGGCGGATGAGGACAGCGCTAACGGTTCTCTCAGAGAGGAATTGGAGAATTGCCTGAGAGCTTTTAACGGAGTATTCCACTCTTTTGCAGATTCCTTTACGGGGACTCAGGAACAGATGATTAGGTTCATGCAGAACTCTGTTTTATGTACTGTCGGCTACGGGTACCATGCCGTCCCCGGCAGCATCTACCTTGTGGAGCGGTACACCTTTACCTCTCTGCGGGACTTCCTCCTTGTGGAACTGGGTAAGGGTATCTTCTATGGCAACTCGCCGCGTCAGTGCAGGCTTTGCGGGAGGTGGTACTTCCATGAGAAGGGTGACCGGACGATCTACTGCGACCGTGTGGCTCCCGGCGAGACGGAGCGAACCTGCCGGGAGGTTGGCGCGCGGGCGGTGTTCGAGAAGAAGATCCAAGACGAGGAAGCCTGGAAAATCTACAAGAGGGCGTACAAAAAATACTACGCCCGCCTCATGAAAGGCACCATGACGCAGGAGGAGTTCAAGGCCTGGGCGGATGAGGCTGCGGCGGAGAGGGACAAAGCACTCAGGCAGTTGCAGAGGAAAAACATCAGCGAGGCATTGATGGCGGAGATATTCAGAGATTTGAGAGAGAAGCTGAATAGGAAATAGAGTTGTTGCACGAACCCCGCCCGGAGCTTCACAGCTCCGGGCGGGGTTCGTGCGATCATGAGGAACTTGACAGTTTTCGAGTCTAACGGGAAGCTTAGGTCAAAGCGCCAGGTCGATATTCTCACCCGTCAGGCCGATATGCGCGCCGGATTTGGCCTCGTCGGAGTCCGGGTGGGCCAGGAGCCACTTGTTCCGGGCGGTCATGTACGTGTCCTCGGCGTTCTTGGGGACGATCTGCGGCGCGGGGAAATTGGTGCCTCTGGGCAGGACGATGGCTACCCGGAAGGGCTCGCCGGGGGTGATGCTGCACGGGGCGTAGTGGAGCGTGGTGGCGTAGACCTCCACGGGCGCGCCGCCGGGGGCCTTGAAGGCCTTTACTTTGGTAGTGTCCAGCACGCCGTTTTCCACCTCGTCCAGCCGCGCCACCAGGAGGATATACTCGCCCTCGCCGATGTTCAGCTCGCTGTCCCGGTGGTACTCCAGGCAGTTGAGGCGGGTGTTCCGGCCCCAGCACATGCCGATCTCCACGGGCATACCGCCGTAGAAGTTGTTTTGAAATTCCCCATAGTTGCAGGTGGCCTCCAGGGCGGGTATGCTGGGTTCATAGGCCGTGCCGCTTTCCGGGAGAGGGATCGTTTTCACGGCGTTCATCAGGCAGGTGGTGTCGTAGCCCTCCAGCACCCGGCCGTAGGGCTTGAATTCGGGGTCGTAGACGGAATAGATTTTCATATGCACACCTCACATCAGTTTCGGGAACAGGGACTTCATGGCGGGGTAGATTTCCTTGAACTGCTGATACCGCTCGTCGTACAGCTTCGTTAACTCCGGTTCCGGTTCCGTGGTGGAGGCCACGGTCACCAGGGCTTCACAGGCGGCCTGGACGGTGGGATAGCGCCCGTCCGCCACCATGGCCAGGATCGCGCCGCCGTAGCCGGGGCCCTGCTCGGTGGCGACCATGTCCAGGGGGATCCCCAGGACGTTGGCTAAAATCTTGCGCCACAGGGGCGACTTGGCCCCGCCGCCGCAGATGTTGGAGCGGGGAATAGAGACGCCCAGACTCTTTGCCACCTCAAAGCTGTCACGAATGGCGAAGGCCACGCCCTCCAAAACCGCCTGGGTCATGTCCGCGTGGGTGGTGTCCATGGTCAAACCCGTGAAGGTGCCGCGGGCATTTACGTCGTTGATGGGGCTGCGCTCGCCCATGAGATAGGGGAGGAAGTAGACGTGATTGCGGCCCAGCTTGGCGTCGTCAATCTTCGCCTGTTCGGCGGCGTAATCCGTGTCGCCGGAGATCTCGTCCATCCACCACTTGTTGCAGGAGGCGGCGGATAGCATACAGCCCATCAAGTGGTACCCCCCGTCGGCGTGGGCGAAGGAGTGGAGCGCGTTGTGGGGGTCTACGCCGAATTTATCCGAGGAGATGAACACCGTCCCGGAGGTCCCCAGGCTGATGTTGCACCCTCCGGCCCCGACGGTGCCGGTGCCTACGGCGGCCGCGGCGTTGTCCCCGGCTCCGTCGCAGACGAGGACGCTTTCGGGAAGGCCGAAGGCGGCGGCCACGTCGGGCTTTAAGGTTCCCACGGCCTGCCAGCTTTCATAGAGCTTGGGCAGCTGTTTCTCCGCAATGCCGCAGATGTCCAGCATCTCTTTCGACCAGCGCTTGTGCTGAACGTCCAGCAGGAGCATACCCGAAGCGTCGGAGTAGTCCGTGGCGTGGACGCCGGTCATCTGGTAGACCAGGTAGTCCTTGGGGAGCATGATTTTGGAAATGCGCGCGTAGTTATCCGGCTCATTTGCCTTCATCCAGAGGATTTTCGGCGCGGTGAACCCGGCGAAGGCGATGTTGGCGGTGTACTGGCTCAATTTATCCCGGCCAACGACTTCGTTGAGGTAGTCCGTCTCCTTGGCCGTGCGCCCGTCGTTCCACAAAATGGCGGGGCGAATGACGTTATCCAGTTCATCCAGCGCCACTAACCCGTGCATCTGACCGCCCAAACCGATGCCGCGCACGCTCCCGGCGTCCACGCCGGAGATAAGCTCCGGCACCCCTGCCAGCACGGCGCTCCACCAGTCCGCCGGTTCCTGCTCGCTCCAGCCGGGTCGGGGGAAGCTCAAAGGATATTCCTTTGTTACCTCATTGACAACTTTTCCCGCCTCGTCCACCAGCAGAAGCTTCACCGCCGAGGTGCCCAGGTCGATGCCGATGTAGTACATGTATACCGTCCTCCCTTAAAAATCAGATAGAATAGGGTACCCTGACCGGCTCGTACCCTGTGAGTTCCCGGCTCTTTTCGTCCGGCTGGGAGGTGCCGATGTAAAACGTAAACCGTCCGACGGCGGCTGCCCGCTCCCCGCAGTCATTCACCACAGTCATGGCCGTGGGGGACAGGGGGAACTCCACCTGTTTGCGCTCTCCCGCTTTCAGGAATACCCGGCAGAAGCCACACAGGGAAGGGTTGGGGGGCGAGAAGGGCGAATCCTCGCATTTGACATACGCCTCCACCACGTCGCCGGTGTCACGCGCTCCACGGTTCTCCACCCAGGCCCGGACGGTAAGCGTGCCGTTCGTGTCAATAAGCTCCGCTTCCGTGACGCGGACTTCGCCGTAGGTGAGGCCGAAGCCGAAGGGGTACTGGGCCCGCCGTTTCATATACCGGTAGGTGCGGTTTTCCATGCTGTAATCCTCAAAATCCGGCAGCTCCTCCAGCGTCTCATAGAAGGTGATGGGGAGCTTGCCGGAGGGGGACACGTCGCCGAAAAGAAGCTCCGCCGCCGCCCGTCCCCCCTGGGAGCCGGGGTACCACAGGTCAAGGATGGCGTCAAAATGCTCCCTGGCATAGCTTAAATCGATGTCGCTTCCGGCCAGTAGACACAGGACGACAGGCTTGCCGCCCTTTGCCGCCACCTCCATAAGCTTACGCTGGACTTCCGGCAGGAGCAGATCGTTCTTGTCGCCGGAGGCGTAGCTGTTGGAGGCGTCCCCCTCCTCGCCCTCCAGGGTCCAGTCCAGGCCCATGCAGAGAATCACCGCATCGCTGGCCTCGCACACCGCCGCGGCCTCGGCGTACCTGTCACCGGGCTGGGACAGAGGCTCATAGCGGTCACGGAACAGGTGACAGCCCATGGCCGTCAGCACCCGCACGCCGCTGTCCTCCAGATAGTCCAGAATCCCCTCCTGGACGGTCCAGTAGCGGGAGGCGTAGCCGTTATAATTGCCCACCAGGGCGTCGCGGCTGTCGGCGTTGGGGCCGATGACCGCCACGGTGCGCAGCTTGGACTTATCCAAAGGCAGAAGACCGTTGTTCTTCAGCAGCACGGCGCTCTCCAAAGCCGCTTTTTTGGCAAGCTTCAGATGCTCCGGCGCCTCCACAACAGTGAGGGGAAGGGCGTCGTACTCACTGCCGTCCAAAAGTCCCAGCATGTACCGGGTGGTGAAAAGACGGACGCATGCCTCGGTGATCGTCTTCTGGGAGACAAGGCCCCGCTCATGGGCCTCCAAGATGAAGTGATAGGTGTCGCCGCAGTTTAAGTCACAGCCTCGGTTGATGGCAAGGGCCGCCGCGTCAACGGCGTTTTCGCATACCCCGTGGCCGGTGAAAAAGTCCTTGATGGCCCAGCAGTCGGAGACAAAGTGGCCCTGAAAGCCCCACTCGCCCCGGAGCTTTTCCTGCAAAACGGTGCTGGCGCAGGCGGGTTCCCCGTTGACCCGGTTGTAGGCCCCCATGACCGCCTCCACCTCCGCCTCCCGCACCAGGGCCTCAAAGGCGGGCAGATACGTCTCGGTCAGGTCCTTTGGGGATACTCTGGCGTCAAAACGGTGGCGCTCCCCCTCCGGGCCGGAGTGGACGGCGAAATGCTTGGCGCAGGCGGCGGCCCGCAGATGCTCGCCGTCCCCCTGGAGGCCCCGGACAAAGGCAACGCCCATGGCGGCGGTGAGGTACGGATCCTCCCCGTACGTCTCATGGCCCCGCCCCCAGCGGGGATCCCGGAAGATGTTCACGTTGGGGGACCAGAAGGTCAGTCCCTTAAAAATATCCCTGTCGCCGTATTTCGACTGGGCGTTATACTTGGCCCGTCCCTCAAGGGAGATGACCTCCGCCGCGTCGTGGATGAGCTGCGTGTCAAAGGAGGCGGCCATAGCGATGGCCTGGGGGAACACCGTGGCCTTGCCGGCGCGGGCTACCCCATGGAGGGCCTCATTCCACCAGTTGTAGGCGGGGATCCCCAGACGCTTGATGGCCGGGGCCTGATACCGGAGCTGTCCTGCCCGCTCCTCCAGGGTCATTTGGGCCACCAGGGCTTCGGCTTTTTCTCTTGCTTCCTGACGAATCATAGTCTGACCTCCCGGTTCAATAGATCCTGTACTGTCCGCCCAGCGCCAGGAGGGCGAACAGATAAAGGCAGTTGTCGTAGTAGCGTCTGTTTCCCGTCCTCAGGGGCGTGTCCCAAAATTCCCGGACGCACCGGAGCGCCCTGCCGGACAGGGGTTCCGGGGAAGCAATGGCGCTTTCCGCCAGGGTGGCGGTGATGGCCGTGGGGTGGAGGGCCGCGCCGGGAAGGAATGTCCCGTCCACGGTGTAGATACCCCGAGGGTTTTCCGCCGCCGTCTCCAGGAAAAACCGCCGCACCTTCTCCGCGATCTCCGCCTGCCACGTCTCGCCTCGGGCCTCACCGAACCAGCAGTAGTCCATGGCGATGTTGGCCACGGTGCGGTAGGCGTCGGAGTAGTGCCAATCGTGGCGGCCAAAACGCTCCCGGAGCCGCGTGCAGGGAGAGCCGTCAAACTCCGCATACTCCGCCGAGAGGCCCGTCACCGGATGGCAGGCCAACTGCAAATAGGCCCGGCTGGCCGCGGCGGCCTGCGCCCAGAAGGGCCGATCCTCTGGGTCGGCCAGGAGGGCGAACAGCTCGTAGAAATGGGGCAGATGATAGGAGGGGTCGGTAAAATCCGCTTCCGGGATGAAGCGGATGAGATGATTGTCCCTGTCCCACATATTCCGGCCACGGCCGCCGTCCTCCTTGTGGATGCAGGCGCGGAGAATTGCCCTGGCCCAACCGGAGTAGTTGTAGATCCCCGCCCCGTCGCCCCAGCGGTGGGCGGCGAAAAAGAGAGCCATGGCGAAATATTCCTCCCCGTCCGGGGCGGGGCCACGGGCGTTGGGAATCCCGTCGGGACTCACCGACCAGGCGAAATAGCCGCTGTTCTCCCCCTTGTCCATGTACATATATGTCACGGCCCATTTCCAGAGCCGGTCAAATTCCGCTTTTTTATCCATCTGGACGCACATCATCATGCCATAGCTCATGCCCTCGGTGCGCACGTCCAGGTTGCCGGTGTCCTCTATGTACGCCATATCGGGGCCGGCCTCAAAATAAAATTTACCGGGCCCATAAAAGATGGCGTCAAAGCACGACCCGATGCGTTTTTCAATTTCCCGGGGCGATATCCCCGCCTCGGAGAGTACGTTGCGGTAAACGGTCTTTTTCATGGAAGTCACCTGTTTTTATGCAGAAAATGCGGCCGCCGCATATGGATACGGCGGCCGGGTACAGGGAAAAATGGGAGGATGGAAAAAGAAGAAATCTGTTGTAAAAATTGGCCCGGATCTTTCCGGCGGGCCTTCACTCCTTGACGCTTCCGATGGTCATGCCGGTGACGAAGTAGCGCTGGAGGAAGGGGTAGAGGCAGATGATCGGAAGCATGGTCACCACGGTGGCGGCAGCCCGGACGGTCATGGGCGTGACAGCCGCCTGGGCGGTAGTGCCGGGGTTGGCGGTGCCGCCCTGCTGCATGACGGAATTCAAAAGCTTCATCAGCTCATACTGGAGCGTGGTGTATTCCGAGGCCATGCGGTTATAGAGCATGGCGTCAAACCAGGAGTTCCACTGTGCCACGGCCACAAAGAGGGCCACCGTGGCGTAAACGGGCTTGCACAGAGGGGAGATGATACTGACAAAGATCCTGAAGTCCCCGGCGCCGTCGATCTGGGCCGATTCCTCCAAACCGTCGGGCAGGCCCTCCATGTAGGTGCGCATGACCAGCATGTTGAAGGCGCCGATCATGCCGGGGATGATATAGACCCAGAAGGAGTTGGTGAGGCCAAGGTTCCTGTAGAGGATCAGGGTGGGGATCATGCCGCCGTTGACGTACATGGTGATGACCCAGAACAGGGACAGCTGCGAGCGGAAAACAAACTTTTTCCGGCTCACCACGTAGGCAAGCAGAGCGTTTGTGATCAGCGCCAGCACCGTGCCCAGGACCGTGCGCGCCACGGTGATATAGGCGCCGGTGATAATGTTCTTCTGGTTCAACACGGTCTGGTAGTTTTTCAGGGTGAACATCCTGGGCCAGAGGTGGATACCGCCCCGGACGGCGTCCACGCCGTCGTTCAGGGAGAGGGCAACGGTGTTCAGCACCGGGTAGAGGGTAACCACCACGAAAGCGGCCAGGAAGATGGTGTTGCACACCACAAAGATCTTGTCGCCGATGCTGGTTTTCATCTTATGTTGTCTTTTCATGACAGTCAGCCCCCTCAGAACAGTCTCGATTCGCCTGTCTTCTTGGCGAACTGGTTGGCGGCCACAATGAGGATGATGGCCACAACGCTCTTGAAGATGCCGGCGGCGGTACCGAGGGAGAAGTCGTTCTGGCTGACGCCCCAAGTCAGCGTGTAGATATCGATGGTCTCCGATACGCTCTTGACAAGGCCGTTGCCCAGGAGGTACTGGACCTCGAAGCCCGCGTTCAGGACGTTGCCGATGTTCATGATAAGCAGGATCATGATGGTGGGCTTTATTCCGGGAAGGGTGATGTTCTTTATCTTCGCCCAACGGCCCGCGCCGTCGATGGTGGCCGCCTCATAGAGGCTGGGATCGATGGAGGTGATGGCCGCCAGATACACGATGGCGTTCCAGCCGGTCTCCTTCCAGACGTTGGCGAAGGCCACGATGGGCCAGAAGTAGCCCTTGTGCGCGAAGAAATTGATGGGGGTATCCAGGATGCCCAGCTTCACCAGCAGTTCGTTAATGATGCCGGAGGAGGACAGGGCGTCGTGGAGGATGCCCGTGACGATGATCCAGCTCAAAAAGTGGGGCAGGTAGGACACCGTCTGGACGAATTTCTTGCCGATGGCAAGCCGAACCTCGTTTAAGAGAATAGCAAAGACGATGGCCATGACAAAGGTGCAGACCAGGTTCAGAACACCCATGGCCAGGGTGTTGCGGATCACGCGCAGGAAGGTGGCATCGGAGAAGAGGAATTTGAATTTTTCAAATCCCACCCATTGGGAGCCGAAGAAGCCGTCCTTTGTCTTGAAATTCTGGAAGGCCATGATCCATCCGCCCAAAGGCAGGTAATAGAAGATGATGCCGTAGACGACGAAGCAGGCCGTGCAGATCAACAGGAACTTCTGGTTTTTCAGCTCTTTCCAGGAGATGCGTTTTGCTTTCACTTTTTGACCTCCTTGCGGGCCCGGAGGCCCTTTTATGGCGGAGGGGGCTTTCCGGCCCCCTCCGTATGACGCGAAGGGTAAAGAAGCGCCGTCTTATTCTGCGGCGGCCTCGACGCGGCGGTTCAGCTCCTGCTGCATCTCGTCCAGGAAATTCTGAGGATTGGCGGCCTTGTAGGCGTCCATGTAGGCGTTCCACTCGGATTCAAAGTTGGAGCTCATGACCACTCTGGGCAGCCACTCGTGCTTGACCTCGCCCATCTTGACCCAGGCCTTGCCGCCCGGCGTATCGGTGGTCATGGCGTTGGAGAAGGAGTACATGGGGAACCAGGGCTGGTTGTGCTCCACCACGGAGCCGATCATATCGGGATAGCTGTCCGCGTTGTAGGCCTCAAAGCACTTGACCAGAGGCTCGGCAAGGCCGTCGAAGAATTCGGAGGCCTGCTCGTTCGGCTGCATGGCGTTCTTGCCGTCATGGCTGGTGCCCAGCCACTGAGGCATGTAGGAATAGTTGCACAGGTGGCTCGCCTGATAGGCCGGGTCAGCGCACTTTGTACGCATTTCCTCGGTGCGGTAATACATACCGTCCTCATCCACCAGGTAATCTACACCCTCCACGCCCCAGAAGCGCAGATCGTGGATTTCCTGATCCAGAATGTCGTTCAGGAATTTGAAGGCGGCGTCAATGTCCTTGCAGCTGGTGGTGACGGCCACGCCGCTGGAGTTGTTGAGGGTGTCGTCATAGGTATGCCAGCGGTTCTCCATGCCCTCCTCGATGGTCAGGCCCAGAGGCACGTAGTTGCAGCCCAGCTTATCCAGGCCCTGCTGCTTGAAGACGTCGTTGACGGTGTAGGCGAAATCCCACCACTGGTCGCACATGCCCAGGACGCGGCCGGTGGAGAGCTTGGCTATGTACTCATCGTAGGTCTGGGTGGCAAACTCGATGTCGATGTTGCCGGCCAGATACTGCTCGTTGAGCTTCTGGAAATATTTCTTGGCGGTGGGGGTGGTGTTGTAGTCCACAATGGTGGGTGTCCCGGAGGAGGCGTCCACGATAACGGAGCCGTCGTTGGGATAGCCGTCCAGGAACTCAGGGGCGTTTTCGATGCAGAAGTACTTCCAGTCCTCGCACAGAGCCGTGTAGGGGATGACGTCCGCGTCCTTGAAGGTGGGATTGGCCTCGGCAAAGCGGGTCAGCACGTCAAAGTATTGATCCAGGGTCTTGATCTGGGGATAACCGGCCCACTCCAGGACACGAACCTGGATCCAGAAGGCCTCGTCGTTGTGGGTGGTGGCGCGGTTCTCGCCGTAGGTATTCTGGAACACGTTGGCCCAGTAGATGTGGCCGTCCTCCTGGCGGAAGGAATCCCACTCCTTGTCGGAGTACATCTCCTTCAGGTTGGGATACTTGTCCAGATACTCGTCCCAGGGGACAAGAACGCCCTCGTCATAGAGAGCCATCATGCCGTCGCCGCCGTCGATGAAGTCGGGGTAGTCGCCGCCGGCGATGATGGAGCCGACAGCCTCCGCGGCGGTCTGGCCGGTGAGCCAGGTCTCCTTGACCTTGACGCCGGTCTTTTCGGCGATTATCTGCTGAATCTCATTGTCATCGTTGATCTCGGAACCTGCCATGGCGATGAACATGGTGAAATTCTTGATGTCGCCGTCGTCCTTCTTGTTGCAGCCGGCCAGGGCCAGAACCATGACCGCCAGCAGTCCAAGAGCCAGGACACGCTGAAGCTTCCTGTTTTTCATAGTCTTCCTCCTTCATAGTTTGCCCCTCCCCAGGGGCGTTATGGCTGACGGGAGTCGAACCCGTGTCAGCTATCATTATAATCATGAACAATTTGTTAAACAACCGGCGAATTCTATGAAAAATACCGAAATTTTCTACAATACGCCAAAACCGCTCCGTCCTTTTGCCCTGCCCCTGTAAAAAATGACGGCAAAAATCCCGTCCTCCTGCACGGAGAACGGGATGGGCGAACATGGGAGGGATTACATCTTCAGGGTGAAAGGGATAGCGGGGAGACCGGCGCTGTTGTAGAGATTTACCTGAAACCAGCAGGTTTGGGCAAAGCGCAGGCTGACCGGCCCCGCGTCCCGCCGGAGGGTGACGGTGAGGGTGTCGCCGGAGACGGTGGTCTCAAAATCCACGGCCCCCGCGTTATCAAACACTTCCAGCGCCGAGAGCGGTTCACCGCGAACCGTCAGCCCCTCCCCGGCGTTTTGGAAGGCGATTTTTACAGTTTTCCCCTCCCGGACGGCGCTCCGGGGATAGGGCGGGTCGCAGAGGAGAGGCCGTCCGTAGACACGGCCCAGAGCCAGGAGCGCCAGACGATGGCCCACGGTCTTTTTATCCTTGGGGTGGATATCCAGGCGCTGACCGGCATCGGAAACGGAGCACAGGTACATGTCCGGGTTTTCCAGGCAGGCCAGCCGTTGACATTCCCGGATCGTCGGAAAGCCCTGATCATGAAAACCGAACCAGGATTCCCAGCCGGGGAGCTGGACGATGAGGAAAGATAGACGCTCGCTCCAGGCTTCCCGCCAACAGGCCGCCAGGGCGGCAAGCATGTCCTTATAAAGAGCGCCCCGCCCGTCGTTGTCGTCGGATTCCCCCTGGTACCAGAGGACGCCACGCACGGGGAAGGGAGCCACGGTGGCAACCATCCGCTCCCAGAGGATACCGGGGGCGTTCTGGGGCAGGGGCAGGGCTGCCGTGACCGGATCCACCGGCGGTTGGGCGGCCAGGAACGTGTCGATCTCCTTTTGATCCGGCGTACGGGGGAGCATGAACTCGTTGAAGGGGTTCTGGAAGGGGCGGCCCGTGTCGTTGTCGGGCTTTCGGGCCATCCGCCGGAGATAATCCGCCCGGTCAATGTTCTGAAAATCCGCCTGGGCGGCGTCCAGCCAGATCTTTCCCGCGCGTTTCACATATTCGCGGCTCATCCAGGCGCAGGAGGGGGTGCCGCCCCAGTTGCAGCCGACGATCCCCACGGGGACGTCCAGGGCCGCGGCCAGCTCCTTCTGAAAATAGTAGCCCACGGCGGAGAACCAATCCCGCTCCGCCCCCACGGCCCGTCGCCAGCGGCCTACCTGGCTGTAGTCAAAATCCCGCTCTTGGCCGGGATAGCTGAGCTTTGGCACGTCGTAAAAGCGAAGATCAGGCAGCTCCTCCGTCTCCTCCCGCCGATGGGCCTCATAGCGAAGCCAGAACTCCATATTGGACTGACCGGCGGCGATCCACACCTCGCCCACGGCCACGTCCTCCAGCCGCGTTCTCTCACCGCCGGAGGATACGGTCACGGTAAGGCCCGTACCGGCCGGCAGAGGCGGCAGAACGGCCATCCACCGCCCGCCGGCGTCCGTCCGTGCGGTAACGCCATGGGGGCCCACGGTGACCTCCACGGTGCCGCCAGGGGCGGCGCTGCCCCAGATTTTGACCGGCTTGTCCCGCTGGAGCATCATACCGGACTGAAAGATCTTTGCCAACGCGAGCATCTTCTCACCCCCTATTTCATGCTTTTTCTGTACCGGGAGGGGGTACAGCCTTTAATCTCGATGAACTTGGCGATAAAGTAGTCGATGTCCCGGTAACCCACGCTTTCGGCGATGTCGCCGATCTTTCGGTCCGTGTGCAAAAGCAGCTGGGCGGCCACGTTGACCCGGTGGAGCATCAGATAATTTTTAAATGACTGACCATATGCCTTGCGGAAGATCTGCCCCAGGTAGGAGCTGTTGATGTAGTATTTCTTCCCCAGATCCTGGAGTGTCAGGTTCTCGGCGTAGTTTTCCCGGATCTCCCGCTCGATGGCCTTCAGAATGCCGGTGGGCTCGCTGTGCCTCAGCTGGCCCAGGTAATCGGCATACTCACAGGCGAAACGGGTCAGGTGACTGCTGCTCCCCCGCAGGAAGCCCTGCTCTACGGATCCGGCGCTGATCATCTGGAGGATCTCCTCCTGATCTGCCTGGCTGTCCAGGCCGGAGGCCAGGTGTACCAGCCGGAAAAGGAGGTAATGGAAGTTCACATTGATGCCCTGCCGTTTCAGATCCAACTCCTTCATGCGGGAGAAGAGCTTCTGGACGTAGGTCTCGATGAGGCCGTGCTCCCCCCGCTCGATGGCTTCTACCAGATCGTCCATCTCCCGGCGCAGGAGGGGGGAGCGCTCCTCCACGGGAAGATCCCGGAACTCATGCTCGTACCAGTAGATGGGCTTCTGACTGCGGAAGGCCACCAGGCTCTTGATCATCATGGCGGACTCGTAGGACTGGGCGGCCTGCTCCATGTCCTGCACCCGGCGGCCCACAATGAAGCGGGTCTCCCGGCGGATGGAGACGCAAAGGTGCCGGTGGAGCTGCTGGATAAACTGGGCCTCGGTGATGCCCTTCTCCTCCGCCATGTAGTCGCAGTACAGAAGCCCTCCGGCGTAGTAGAGCCGATTCTGGGCAAACTCCAGCACGCAATGGCCGGCGTCCTCCTGGAGGAACTGGCGGCAGTTCTGGTACACCTGATCCCGCAGGATCGCCAGCTCCTCCGGCTCGCCGTCGTCGTCCGGCTCTCCGGCCAGCTCGATCTCGATATACCGCACCCCCGGCGACAGACGCATATGGGCGCGGATATACGAAAGATCCTGTTCCGTCGCCCTGCCGTAGAGCAGGGCGATGAGGCGGCGGGTCAGGTACTCCTGCTCATATTTCTGCTCCATGCGGGCGTTCTCCGAGACGTTGCCGGAGCGGCGCAGGATGGCCAGCAGGTCGTCCCGCTCGATGGGCTTCAAAAGATAATCCATGCACCCGCAGCGCAGGGCCTGCTGGGCAAAGGCAAATTCACCGTAGCCGGAAAGGATGACGAAGCTGGCGTCGGAGATTTTCTCCCGCTTCACCGTCTCCAGAAGCTCCAGACCCGTCATCACCGGCATCATCACGTCGGCGATGACCAGGTCCACGCGGTTTTCCCGCAGATAGTCCAACGCCTCCTGCCCGTTCTGACACACGGCGGCGATCTCATAACCCTCCGCCTGCCAGTCGATCAATTTCTCCAGGCCCTGAGCGATGAACACCTCGTCGTCCACCAGCAGCACCTTTAACATGTCAAGCGCTCCTTTCCGTTTTGTTCAGGGGGATACGCACCGTGAACACGGTGCCGATGCCCTTCTCGCTCTCTAAGCTGAAGCTGGCCGTACCGTCGGTCATCATCTGGATACGCAGGCAGGCGTTGACCACGCCCACCCGGCCCGGCCCCCGGAGCATATCGATGCTGGCGTTGCGCATCCGTTCCTCCAGGGCGTGGGCCTCGTCCTCCTCCATGCCCCCGCCGGTATCCTCCACCTCCACGCAAAGAAATTCCCCATCGGAATTCACCCGCACGAAGATCCAGCCGGGGCTGGTCTTGCTCTCAATGCCGTGGACGCAGGCGTTCTCCACAAAGGTGGTGATGGTCAGCTTGGGCACCAGAATGGCCTCGCACTCCGGCTGGACCTCCACCCGGTAGTTGAGGCGATCCCCGAAGCGGTATTTTTGCAGGGCCAGATAGGCCTCCACGAATTCCAGCTCCCTTTTCACCGTGTCCGTGTCCGTGGACCAGTCCACGTTCTGGCGCTCCATGATGGCCAGCTTCTCCACCATGTCCGCCGTCTCCCGCTCGTCCTTCAAAATGCTGTGCATCCGGATACTCTCCAGGGCGTTGAACAAGAAATGGGGATTGATCTGGCTTTGCAGGGCCAGAAGCTCCGCGTTCTGGCGGGCGATGTCCATCTCCTGCTCCCGCAAACGGTTGCGGTATACCTGGTCGATGAGGTCGTTCATCCGCAGGGCCATCCGGTTATAGTTGTCCATCAGGCCGCCGATCTCGTCCTTGCCGTTATCGCCGGGGATGGCGATCAGCTCCTCACTGTCCACCTGGTTGAACACCTCGCCCAGACGGAAGATGCGGCTGTTAATGGAGCGCTCGATGAGGTTGATGATGAGCTGAGGGGAGAAAATATTGAAAAGGAGCAGCAAAAGGACAATGAGGGCGTTGTCCCGCAGAAAGGCCAGGACGGTGTTGGTGCGGCGCAGGACCCGGACGGTAAGCGGCAGACCGTACAGGTCGAAGCTCTCCTCCAGCCCCACCTCCCGGCGTTTGGTGAAGGCGGTGTAGGCGTCTCTCTGGTTGTTGGGGCCGTCGCCGGAGATGATGACCCTGTCCCCGGTGCAGATATATACGGGGAAGTCGTACTTCATGTTAATGGTATCGGCCACAAGGGTGCTGTAATTGAGGTCAATCTTCACGAACATGTCCGTCCCCTTTTCCTTGGAGAACCCGCCCAGATCCCGGATGAAGGAGATCATTCTCCCGCTCTCCGGGGAGTCATACACGATGAGCAGGGGATCCAGGGGACTTTCCGCGTAACGCCGGAACCACTCCTCCTCCCGCACGTCGGAGACCTTCATAAAGCCGCTCCCGTTGACAAGGCCCTCATTGTCGGCGTAGATGGTCACCACGCTGTTGTCGATCTGGGAGATGCCTCTGAGCACCGATTGGTGGGTGATCCGCTGGTACGCCTTGTAATACTCCGCGGGGTTTTCAAATTCCGTCTCCAGAAACTCCCTTACCGATGTATCCAGATAGATGGTCCTGGCAATCACCGACGGCGTCTCGGTGAAGCTGGTGACACTGTATTGTACGGCGCTGGCCACGTCCGCCATCTCCCGCGCCTGCTCGGAGCGCTCCGCCCGTATGAGGCTCACCAATATCACCGCGTCCGTCAGGATGATGGGGCCCAGGATGCAGAAATAGTAGAGAACTCTGAGCTTTTTCCGCAGGCTCAGATCGTTGAGCCGCCGCCCCACCCGCTCCACAAGGCCGCCGCCCAGCTTTTTCAGACGCTTCACGTCCCCGCCCCCCTTGCGTAATACGAATATCCAATTTAAACAAGACATCCTCGCCGCTCGGTGTCCTCTTTAAAATGGATATTAGTATAAAAACTGAAAATCATAGGGATAAGTCCTGTAATTTGTCCCTTGCCAAATCCGCGATGGGCCATTACCATTTAACTAAATATAATATAGTTTTTATCCCGTGTCAACACATTTTTCAACAAAGTGACGAAACAGGGGGTCTAATAAGTGCACGGTTTGTTCAGTATAGACAGTCCTCTGATGCGCTTTCTGGGCAGAGTGGGAGATTTGATGATCCTGAATATCCTCTTTCTTATTACAAGCATCCCGATCATCACCGTGGGCGCGTCGCTGACCGCCCTGCACTATGCCGTCTATAAAATGGTCTGCGGCAGCGACACCTCAGCGGCGCGGGACTTTTTTCATTCCTTCCGTCAGAATTTCCGGCAGGCCACGGTGCTATGGCTTTTGCTGATGCTCTTCGGGTTCCTTCTGTGGTACGATCTGCGCTCGGTGTGGGGACAGACCGGTCTTATCCAGACGGCGGTGAAGCTCATGAGCCTGGTGGCCTGCGCGGCGATGGCGATGCTCCTGCTCTATGTGTTCGCTGTGCTGGCCCGGTTCGACAACACCGTTCGGGGTACTCTGAAAAACGCCGTGGGCCTGGCGCTCCGACATCCGGGCAGGACGGTCTCCATGTTTATGCTCCCCTTCGCCTGCGGCGTTCTGACCTTTTACACCTACAGCACCATCCGCTGGGGCCTGCTGGCCTGGCTGTTGATCGGCTTTGCCGCCATCGCCTATTTCAATTCCTTTCCCCTGCGGAAGACATTTGACGAGGCAGTGGAGCTGAGCGGGGGGATCGATGTCGGGGAGGAGCCAGAGCTATAGCTGACGGGAGTTGAACCCGCTTACAAAGCTCCCTTTTCTCCGGCGTTGGACGCCTATCTGCTCAACAGGGCATGTGTTTCCGTGGCAAAACACAATACCGCAGAAGGGTGGAAAAGTCGAGAGAAACTGTATCGGCAAAACGAAGAAACTGCGTGCGATGCAGTCTTTTGGAGGGGCTTTATACTTGTTGCTCTGCGTATTGTTAATACCATTCCCCTCCCGGAAATTGCAGGGGGTCCCCCGCAGAATTTGAGGGCCTCTGGTCGGGATTCTGATTCGCTTGATGGTGTACGGCAGAGAAAAAGGCTCTTTTTGCTTATAGCCGTCCAAATATTGAAGGCTTGACTTTTCTGCTTTTCGGAGTTATCATGTAACCCTCAAACCACCTTTTTCACGCCTCTTTTGGTGAGTTATCCGAATCGTCCAGGCCGCTTTCCGTTCGGGAGGCGGCCTGACCCACAAGTTGACCCACTGGACGAAATTTGTGGGTGGAAACAGTGGAGTGGATAGCAGGAACGAGCTGCTGATTTTGGAGGGAAAAGGGCCAGAAAGCCATAGAAATGCCCGGATTTTTATAGCGAAAGCGATTTGTAAGCATATACGCATTTTTGCCCTGCAACATTTGTTAATTCCGAAACCCTTTGCGACAGTAAGCGGTGATTATGTCGGATTTTACTGTTCTGACTGGTAAAATCGCCTGCTGACCACATGAAAGACCATATCGCCGAAACGGGCCGGATTCCTTTGTGGAATCCGGCCCTCAGTCTGTCAAAAAACCTTCCCTTTTCCCCTCAAATATGGTAAAATAGTCCGTGAGGTGAGAGCCATGGAGGAAT
>CANRMY010000051.1 GCA_947631845.1 uncultured Oscillospiraceae bacterium
AAGAGCGGAGGACGCGCGTCCTCCGCTCTTTTTGTCCGCGGTTTAGTTGTCAGCGGGGCGAAAAGGTGCTATACTGTCCGTATGAATTGACACTTTTTTGCGGAAGGGAGGCGTCTATCTTGACGGAAACTGAGCGTATCGGCGCGGCGATCCCGCTTCTTTTGGCGTGGCACCGGGTCAACCGCCGTCCCCTGCCCTGGCGCGGACGGCCCACCCCCTACGCCGTCTGGGTATCGGAGATCATGCTCCAGCAGACGCGGATCGAGGCGGCCATCCCCTACTACCTCCGGTTCATGGAGCGCCTGCCCGATGTGCAGGCCCTGGCGGAGGTATCTGAGGAGGAGCTTTTGAAGCTGTGGGAGGGGCTGGGCTACTACAGCCGCGCCCGGAATCTGCAAAAGGCCGCCAGGGCGATCGTGGAGCAGTACGGCGGGGCCCTACCCGCCTCCGCCCAGGCGCTGAGGAAGCTCCCCGGCATCGGGGACTACACCGCCGGGGCCATCGCCTCCCTGGCCTTCGGCCAGCCGGAACCGGCGGTGGACGGGAACGTGCTCCGGGTGATCCTGCGGCTGACGGCCCGTCGTGACGACGCGCTGGAGCCCGGTACCCGGGCATGGGTCACCGAGCTTCTGCGGGGGCTCTACCCCACCGGGGAGGACGCGGCCCTGCTGACCGAGGGGCTGATGGAGCTGGGCGAGACGGTCTGCCTGCCCCGGGAGGGGGTCCGGTGCGAGGCCTGTCCCCTGGCGGCACTGTGCCTTGCGCGAGAGCAGGGGGAGCAGGCCGCCCTTCCCGTCCGTTCCCAACCGAAGCCCCGGCGGGTGGAGGAACGCACGGTGCTCCTGCTGCGGCGCGGCGACCGTTGGGCGGTCCGGCGGCGGGCGGAAAAGGGCCTTTTGGCGGGGATGTGGGAATTTCCCAACGTGGAGGGCGCCCTCAGCGCGGAGGAAGTCACGGCCCTGCTGACCGAGTGGGGCGGGGAGCCGCTGTCTGTGGAGCCCTGGGGCGAGGCCCGGCACCTCTTCACCCATGTGGAGTGGCGGATGCGCGGCTTCCTCATCCTCTGCCCCCGGGAGATCCCGGCGCTCACCTGGCGCACCGCCGCCGAGCTTGCCAGCGACCACGCCATCCCTTCCGCCTTCCGGATGTGGATGGAGAAGCTTGACGCCTGACCCCGGCGAGGGGTTTATAAGGTGTCCGCCTTATATGGCGGAGGGGATTTGCTTTCTTCTCTTTTGTGTTGACAAAAGAGAAGAAAGCAACAAAGAAGAGAAAAACAACCAGAGGGGGGATTTCGCTTTTCCCCCCTCTGGACTCCCCCTTTTAAAAACGACCACACAGGGGCTTGCGAGCCCCTATGTGGAGAACCCCGGGGAGCGCCCGCACGGGAGCTGTTGCGGAAAATGCGCTTTCCCACGCACGATGACTTCCCTTCCGTACGGGCCGGACACCCGGCCGGCGCGACGCACTGTCGAATCTCATACGCGCCGTCGTTCAGAAAGGTTGCGGCTTCGCCGCCATTGAATTGGCGGGCCGCCAAGAGAGGCGGCCCCTACGGCGGTGAACGATGGCATTTCGGAGATTCGATACACGGGCCGGCCAGTGTCCGGCCCGTACAGGAACCCTCATAGCCCACCGTACCGCCCGTAGGGGCCAGACCCGCTCGGCCCAAAAAATATAATAAGCGGTAAAGCCGCAACCTTTTTGAACGATGGTGCGGCGTGTGGGCCGATGTGGTCATCGGCCCCTACAGAAACTACACGATCAATGCCGCACCAGCGCGGGTAAAATAGGAACGAAGGCTCTATTGACAGAGCGGTGAGCGGCTAAGCGGGTTAAAAGCAGAGGCAATGCGTCAACGTCACGCGCGGATATGAATGGGACCATGGGTATCGTCCATCACCGCGGCAGCCGGACCGTCGAAATAAAGCTTGGGCCCGGTTTACCACCGGGCCAAAAAGTTGCTTTTCTCTTCTTTGAAGCTTTCTTCTCTTTTGTCAACACAAAAGAGAAGAAAGCGTATTCCCTGCCGCCCGGTTCGGGCGGCACCCCCCGCCGGGGTGTGGCGGACAGCTTTTATGACCCGGTGGAACGGTAGCGGCGGACGCCTGTCCGCCATGCCAGGAGGCATGGGATCAGGAAGAGGGGGGCCAGGAGCGGCAGGAGGCCGTACTGCCAGGGGCCCCGGTCCAGGAGATATTGAAGCGGCCAGTGCTGGCAGAGGGCCAGGGGCACCAGGAGCGTCAAAAGCCACAGGACGCCCTTGCCGTAGATGCCGAAGGGGTACTTGCCGTACTCCCGCGCCCCGTCGGTAAAGATGTTCATGACCTCCAGCCCCTCCAGGGTGAAGAAGCACAGGGCCGCGTAGAGGATAAAAAGGCCGAAGAATACCCCCGCGCCGCCCAGGTTCATCAGGAGCAGCACGATCCCCTTCCCCGCCGTCCAGCGCACCGCCCCGGCGCCCCAGACGATCATCACAGCCGCCTCCGCCACCCGGGGGAGCATATTCAGCCGCAGCTCCGTACACAAGATTTGGAGCATCAGCGGCCGGGGCTGGACCAGGAGCCGGTCAAACCGGGCCGAGGAGAGCACATAGGCGAAGCGGTCGAAGCCCCGGCCGAAGCACTCGGCCAGACTGGACGCCATCAGCACCGTCCCACAGCACAGGGCGCACTCCCGGAGGGTGTAGCCGCCCACCGCGCCGAACCGGCCCGTGAGGAAGACAAGCCCCAGGAAGAGGTTCAGCCCCAGCAGCAGCTGGCCGAGACATTCGATGAAAAAGGACCACCGGTAGGCCATGCGGCTCTTGACATGCAGGGCCATATAGTGAAAGTAGAGCTTCATCCTCTCATCCTCCCGCCACGCATACCCGGCGCAAGCCGGCGCGCATGAGGGCGTACCCCGCGCCGACCATCACCGCCGCCCAGAAGACCTGCAGGCCCATGGCCCTCATGATCTCCGCCCCGGCGATGTCCCCGCCGAAGATCCGCAGAGGCACGTTCTGCATCGCCCCGAAGGGGGAGAGCTCCGCCATTTTCCGAAGTCCCGCCGGGAGGAACGGCAGCGGCACGATCCCGCCGCCCAGCAGGTCCGCCACGGGCGCTCCCAGCATCATGATGCCGCGCGAGTCCTCCAGGAAGAAGGTCAGGGCATAAACCAGCATCACAAAGGCGCAGACCACCGCCAGCATCAGCACGGAGGAGACGAGGAACAGGCCGAAGGCCGCCGGGGAGATGCGGATCCGCAGGCCCCATGGGGCCGGGATCAGAGCGCCCAGCGCTATGACCGGCGCCGCCCGGAGCAGTCCCCGGCTGAGCCGGAGGGCCAGGGAACGGGCAAACCACATGCCGTAGAGATCCGCCGGGCGCGTCAGCTCGTAGGCCACCACCCCGGTGCGCACGGACTCCGCCAGCTCCCCCTCCCACTGCCACAGGGCGAAGAAGGTGAGATACGCCTGCTGGAGCCATATGTACGCCGCCAGCGCCTCCACGCCCATGGGAAAGCGCTCCGGGTGGGCGCTCCACAGGGCGCGGTAGAGCAGGATCTCCATGCCGCCCCACACGAACTGGGTGGAGAGGCCCGCCAGGGCCGCCGTTCTGTACTGCAAACCGGCCATCAGGCGCATTTTGAAAAAGGAAAGATATTTCTTCATGGCGCGCCTCAGATCCCGAACCGGCGGTACAGGTCCGCCACGGATTCCTCGGTGGACAGGTTCTCTCCCGCCATGGCGCGGATCTGGGCGGTGCTGCCGTCCAACAACAGTCGGCCCTTGCCGATGAGCAGGACACGGGAGCAGAGGGCGTCCACGTCCTGCATGTCGTGAGTGGTGAGGATCACCGTGGTGCCGCACAGCCTGTTCTGCTCCAGGATAAATTCCCGCACCTTCAGCTTGCTCACCGCGTCCAGGCCGATGGTGGGCTCGTCCAGAAACAGCACCTCCGGCGAGTGGAGCAGGGCCGCCGCGATCTCACACCGCATCCGCTGGCCCAGGGAGAGCATCCGGGCCGGGGTCTTCAGCAGATCCGACAGCTCCAAAAGCGCCGTGAGCCGCTCCAGATTCTCCCGGTATCGCGCCTCCGGCACCCGGTAGATGTCCCGCAGAAGCTCCATAGAGTCGATGACCGGCACATCCCACCACAATTGGCTCCGCTGGCCGAACACCACGCCCAGGCGGGAGACGTGCTTTCTCCTGTCCGCCCAGGGGGTGAGGCCGTTCACTGTACATTCCCCGCTGTCGGGCCGGAGGATGCCGGAGAGGATCTTGATGGTGGTGGATTTCCCCGCCCCGTTGGGGCCGATGTAGCCCACGATCTGGCCGTCCGGGATGGTGAAGGTCATATCCCGGAGGGCCGGGATCTCGGTACAGCGGCGGGAGAAGAGGCTTTTTACCGCGTTTGACAGTCCGGCCTCCCGCCGCCGGACCCGGTATGTCTTGTTGATCCCTCGCATTTCTATCATGGATATCGCTCCTTTTCTGAAATGGCCCCGCGGCGGTCAGGTCAGCGGAAGGCATTGGGGACCTTCATGACGTTAAGGTGCGCGGGAAATATTTCATCAGGAACCGCGCGGGCGGCAACGACCCTCTCCCGCGCGCGAAGAAATACCCTCTCCCCGCCCCAAAAGAGCGAAAAGGAAGCTTATTTTATTCCATTTCCCCGCCGTTTGTCAAGGATTTTTTGAACTTTCCACCCCCGGCAGGGGTTTATAAGGTATCCGCCCTTATAAGGGCGGGGAAAATCAGCTTTTTCTCTTTTCCCAAAATGGAAAAGAGAAAAAGCTTACAAAAAGATAAAAGATTTATTTTTGGGCCTGGTGGTGAACCAGGCCTAAGCTTTATTTCGACGGTTCGGCTCCCGCGGCATTGGTCGATACCCATGGTCCCATTCATCACCGCGCGGGAGCGTCGTCGCGGAACCAGCTTAACCTCGGGCTCCAAGTATTCGCCCTCAGGCGCCAGGTTCGCTCCTCCTTTCCCCATCGGGCGACAGCCCGATGGGGGCCCCGCATTGTCTCTGCGTCTAACCCGCTTAGCCGCTCACCGCTCTATCAACAGAGCTTTCGTTCCTCTTTCGGGCCGCGCTGGCGCAGTGGGTAACGTGTGGTGTTCGAAAAAAACGTTTCTGTTTCCGTACGGGCCGGACACCCGGCCGGCCCGTGTATCGAATTCCTGAATATCTTTCGTTCACCGCCGTACGGGCCGCCGCCCTCGGCGGCCCACAATCAAATAAGCGGCGAAGCCGCAACCTTTTTGGGCGACGGCACGTAGGGTAATTTGATGGTGCGTCGGGCCGGCCGGGTGTCCGGCCCGTACGAAGGGAATTCGACGGTGCGGCGTGTGGGCCGATGTGGTCACCGGCCCCTACAGTACCACATAATCACAGCCGCAGCAGCGCGGGTTAAACAGGAACGATGGGTTCGTTAATTGATCTGTGAGCGGCTAAGCGAGTTAGACGCAGAGACCATTCGTCACAAGGATGCGCGAATATGAATGGGACGGGGTAACGATCCCTGCCCCGTTGTTTTTCTCCTCTTTGTTGCTTTCTCCTCTTTTGTCAACACAAAAGAGGAGAAAGCAAATCCCCGTCCGCCTATAAGGCGGACAACCTTATTCCCCCGCCGGGGTGAGACGGCAAAAATTTTCCGGGACCCTTGCGGATCCCGGAGATTTCAAAAGACGATATTCACGCGGTGGGAGCGCTCGTGGATCGTGGATAAGGGGGTCTGGTAATAGCGGCTCAACAGCTCCGCCGGAGCGGGGGCGGTACACAGGACGCTGACCGGCACCGTCACCCGCTGGCCCTCGTAGAAGGGCGCGGGGTTTTCCCGCAGAAGGGCGGCCTGGGGCACGCCGAATTTCTCCGCGACAGACCGGACGCTCTCGCCGCGCAGCACCGTGTAGGTGTGCATATTCATCTGCTCCAATGGTTTTGGCGTCTTCACGCCTGCCCCATTGTATGCGCGTCATGTCCGCTTTGTCTCCCGGAGCACCCCGGCAAGCCAGGGCAGGCGCCGCCGGAGCGGGGCGAAGGAGGGCAGACGCCACTCCCAGTTGGGACTTCCCACGGTGCCGGGAGTGTTGAGCCGCGCCCTGTCGTCATACCCCAGCAGGTCGCTGAGGGGCGCGATGGCGATGGCGGCGGGGCTTTGCAGGATGTAGCGGATGAACCTTTTGGATACGGGCGTGTGGGGCGCGCCAAAGGCGGAGAGGATGTCCCGTACCCGCTTTTGATCGGATTTGGACTGGCTCTTGTACCACCCGGTGACGGTCTGGTTGTCATGGGTGCCGGTATAGACCAGCTGGTTCGGCAGGATGGGCACACCATCCAAGAGGGTGAACTCCACCACGTTCATGCCCATGAGGCCGTAATGATCCCTCAGCTTCAGCACCTCGGGGCGCAGGTCGCCCAGATCCTCCGCCACAATGTTGATCTTGGGAAGCCGGCGGAACACCTCGTCGAACAGCTCGTAGCCGGGTGCCTCGATCCACTCCCCCTCCCGGGCCGTGGGGCAGGAGGCGGGGATCTTCCAGTAGGTATCGAAGGCGCGGAAGTGGTCGATGCGCAGGATATCGTAGAGCACGGAGGAATAGCGCAGACGCTCGATCCAGAACCGGTAGCCGGTCTTTTGCATGTACGCCCAGTCATAGATGGGGTTGCCCCAGCGCTGGCCGTCGGCGTTGAAATAGTCCGGCGGCACCCCGGCGATGAAGGACGGCTCGCCGTCGCCGTTGATGAGGAATTCCTCTCGGGCGCCCCACACGTCCAGGGAGTCAAGCCCCACATAGAAGGGGATATCCCCCATGATCTGCACGCCCTTTTTTCCGGCGTACTTTTTCAGGGCCATCCACTGCTTATAGAACATGTACTGGGCGAACATCCGATAGCCGATCTCGTCCTCCAGAGGGGAGATGTCGTATTTCCGGTCCAGGATCCAGTCCTGCTGCTCCTTCGGCCACTCCACCCAGGCCCGCAGTCCGTTCTGGGTCTTCAGGGCGACAAAGACGGCGTAGGGATAGACCCAGTCGTATTTCAGGAATTTCTTGTACACCGCGTCGGGCTTGAACCTCTGATAGGCGCGCCTCAGCCAGGGCTCCTTGTAGTCCCTGGCCCCGGCGTAGTCGATCCTGTCCGGCTCGGCGGGGACAAAGGGGGCGGGCAGCTCGTCAAGAAGGCCCTCCTTTTTCAAAATCGCCAGGTCTATGTAGCTCTCGTCCCCGGCGAAGGAGCTGAGAGGCTGATAGGGCGAGTTGCCGTAGCCCAGGGGGTTGAGAGGCAATATCTGCCAGATGCGCACGCCGGCCCCCGCCAGCATATCCACAAAGGCGTAGGCCTCCCTGCCGAAGCTCCCTATGCCGTATTGGCCGGGCAGGGACGCCACCGGCATCAGAACACCGCTTTTTCTCACGATCAATTCCTCCTAATATTCATTCAGAGTTGCCTTACGCTCTCCCCGGGCGTAAAGTGGAAGGGCACCAGCTCATGGGACGCGGCCGTTCCCCGGTCGATGGCGTCCAGCAGGAGCTCCACGCTCCGGTCAGCGATCGCCTCGCCGTCCTGGCGCACCGTACAGAGCTTCGGCGTCAGATACGCGCCCAGCTCCACCCCGTCGAAGCCCACCACGGACACGTCCTCGGGGACCCGCAGGCCCCTGTCGCGGATAGCGCGGATGGCGCCGATGGCCATCACGTCCGCGGCGGCAAACACAGCGGTCAGATCCGGCATCGCGTCAAAAAGCCTGCCCATGGCCTCATAGCTGTCGGACAGGGAGAAGCGGGAGGTGACCAGCTGGCGGCCGGCGTCAAAGGGGACGCCCCGGCGCTCCAGGGCGTTGAGGCACCCGCGGCACCGCAGTCCCACCGGGTTGCTCTCGTCCCCCGTCCAGCCGCTCAGAATGGCGATCCGCCTGTGTCCCAGGTCCAGCAGATGCTCGATGACACACTCGGCGGCGTAGGTATCGTCGGTGGAGACGCTGGAGAGGGAGTCGAAGCCCAGGCCCCGGGCGGAGGCCGTCATCAGCACGCAGGGGACGGGGATGGCGGCAAAGCTCCGGCGGAAATTCTCGATACCGCCGCCCAAAAAGAGCAGGCCCAGGGGGTGCGTCTCGGTGCAGATCCTGGCGGCCTCCTCCACCTCGTCGGCGGACTCGTCCAGATAATTGATGAGACACGCCCAGCCCGTATCCAAAAGCCGGCTCTGCACCCGCTGGAGGATGGAGGGGAAGAGCATGTTGTTGACGCCCTTCACCACCACGGCGATGCCGGAGCTGGTCTGCTGCTTCAAACGCTTGGCGTTGGAATTGAGGCGGAAGCCTGTGCGGCGCACCACCTCCAATATTTTCTCCCTGGCCTCCTCGGAGACATTCGGCTGATTGTTGAGCACGCGGGATACCGTGGTCACGCCGTAGCCCGACTCGCGGGCAATGTCCTTGATGGTCATGGTTCAAATCACCTGTTTCTCTCGTTCCCGCCTCCGGGGAGGCGGGGCTGATGCTGATATTGCTTTACTTGGCCGCGTTGACGGCCCAGCCGTCCACGATGGCGGCGCGCACGCTCTCCCAGCTCTCCGGGGAGGGGGCGGCGGCGTACTGGCCCAGGGCGGCGGCCACGGCGGCGCGGTACGCCTCGGGCCGGGGCTGGAGCCGGGAGGCCATATTCATCACCGTACAGCCCGACGCGGCCAGGCTCTCCGCGTCCCGGAGGAAGCCGTTGGCGGAGGGCGCGGCGTGTTTGAAGGGCATGACGCCCCAGATCCCTACCAATAGCGCGCTGGCCTCCGGATCCGTGACGCACCAGTACAAAAAGTCCAGCGCGGCCTGTTTTTCCGCATCGCTCACCTGGCCGTTGACGGCCAGACGCGCGTCACAGCCGCAGACAAGGCCCGCCTTCTCCTCCCCGCCGATGCCGCAGTAGTAGGGGATCATGGACGCCTCCGGCACGGAGCCGATGACAGACGCATATTCCCCGGAGTCGCCCAGGTAGAAGACCGCCTTGCCGGCGTTGAAGTCCGCCCGGGCGTCGTGTCCCCCGGCGGCAAGCTGGGCGGGCGTGACGGGGGCGTTGTTGACGATCAAATCAAAGAGCTGATGAAAATTCTCCACATAGCCGCCGGAGATGGTGGCCGGCGTGGTCTCCCATCTTGTCCGGGCGGCCACCTGCTCATACCAGTATTCCACATTGAGCATCTGCTCCGTAAAGCGGTCGGCGGAGCCGGCGGTCAGGTCCATGGGGGCGAAGGCGTCGAAGCCCAGCTCCGCCGCCCGGGCGTGGATGTCCTCCACCGCCTTTTTCAGGGGCAGGAACCCCCGGATGTCCGCAAGGGAATACCCCGCCCGCTCCAGAAGGGCCCTATTGACGATGAGGCCGCAACAGGTATAGCCGCACCCCAGGGCCACAAGCCGTCCCGAGTCGTCCCGCAGATTAAATTCGCCGGTGGTCATCTCCCCCGCTGCGGCGGTGCCGGTCAGATCCAGGGCGTATTCGCCAAAATTGTCCGCCGCCACCCGGTCATCCATGGCAAAGAGGGTGGGCGGGCTGTCCTTCTTAAGCTCGCTTCTCAGCATGGACTCGTAGGTCCCCTCCGAGGCGGCCACCACCTTCACCTGGACGCCGGTGGCCCGCTCGTAGAGGGCCGCCAGCTCCTGGAGGGTCCCGTCGTGCTCCGGCATGGAGTTGAGCCAGTAGACGCCGGCCTGCTTCTTCCCGCCGCATCCGGTCAGAAGCGTCAGCGCCAGGAGCGCGCACAGCAGGAGCGTCAGTCCCTTCCTCATATCTTCCCACCTCCGGCCCGATGCTTGAAAACGTTTCCAACGCCTATACAGTAATAATACCCTATTCCGCCCCTGATGACAAGTCGTTTTTTAGTAGAACCGTCAATTTTGTGATATTCGTCAAAAGCTCCCATATTAAATTGTGCAATTCCACCACATTCTGTGGCTGTTCTCCCCGAAAACCACAAAAAGAGCCGCCCTCCTTTCGGAGAGCGGCGCAGTTTGTCAAAAAACTCAAATTCGATATTTTTTTCGGCGGCATGTACGTCGGAAAAAATCCCTTTTGCCGCCCAAGTGTGCCCCTTCGGGGCGCGCGCTGGGCGACAGCAGGGTAATTTTCTATGAATTTCGCAAAATTCATAGAAAATTACCCGCACGTTCCCCTTGTCGGAAAAAGCCCGTCAGGGCTTTTTCCGACAGTCTCAGCCGCCCTCCTTTCGGAGAGCGGCGTCAGATTCAGTTCAGCCGGACGTCCGGCGTGAGACATTTTCCGTCAGTCGAAGCGAAGACGCATGGCCGGCTGGAATAAGAGCGGGTGGATCATGCCGCTGCCGTAGCCGTAGATGGCGCCGTCCCGGAGGGGGCTGAAGTCAAAGGCGGCGGTACCGGCCACGCCCGTCTTGTCCACCAGGAGAACGGCGCAGTCGTAATGTCCGTTGGCGACGGCCAGACGCTCCCCGTCAAAGGCAAAGTCGATCTCCAAGGCACTTCTGCTCAGCATATCCCGCACGGTCTCGGATCTGCCGTCAGCCATAGCCACCGCCCCGTCCAGATCCACCTTTGAGGTGAACACCACCCGGGCCGTGCCGCCGCTCTCCTCCGTCAGGAAGAGATTCCCGTCGCTGTCCAGCCCCAGGAGCATGGTATCCTTCGGCAGCTGGAAGAAAAGCCTCTCCCCGGTAAAGGGCATGACCTCCCACCTGTCGATGACCGCGCCGCTCCCGGCGTCCAGGACCGTCAGCCAGAGGACGCCGTCCACCCGGGAGTAGAAATGGAGCTGCTTTTCATCGGCGGACAGGCGCAGCTCCACCGGCGTCTCCTCCGTGGGATAGAAAAGCGTGGGCGCGCCGTAATCGGCATAGATGCTCCCGATTGTCTTGCGGAGGAAATAGATCCCCTGCCCGTCCCGGTACTCCACCACGTTCTCGCCGTCCTTGTCCCTCACCGTGGGATAGACCCATATGCCGGCCTCCCCCACGTCTCCGGGCGCGTAGGCGGCGAGCGGAGGCTTCAAATAGAAGGTGTTTGGCAGCGGCTCCCCGTCCAGGCCAGGGACAGGCTCGGCCTCCCCTATGGGGCGGGTGCTGATTTCCGTGACGCCGCCGTCCTTATTCTTTGTGACGGTGACCTCCACCTGGGCCTCGTCGGGGAAGCGGACCTTGAAGATCTCGGCCAGCTGCCGGGTCTGGGAGGCGCTGTCGCGGGAGGATAAATAGTAGTAGCTGGCGGACATATTCCAGTACGCCCACCCGTAAAAATCCGAGAGGGACATGACCTCCTGCCGGGTCTCCCCCGCCCCGGTCCGGGACGCCACCCGCGCCACGCCCTGGATATCCCGGAGGGGGCTGAACGCGTAGGTGTTATCGCCGGTGGAGATGTACTGGCCCGTACTTCCCCCGTAAGAGAGATTGGTGGACAGCAGATCCATTTCAAGCACATGGCGGGAGAACGGATCGTACCGGTCCCATTGCGGCTTGTAGACGAAGTCCGCGCCGGCCTCCCCGCCCACGGTAAAGGCGGTATGCCACCCCATCAGGCCGCCTTCGCAGAAAAAGCTCACGTTCAGGCCCTCCATGGCCTCCCGGTCGCCTGTAAGGACCTGCCTCACCTCCACCCGCTCCTGGGCGGCAAAGAGGGTAACGGTCACGCCGGCAATCAGGGCGGCGGACAGGACAAAAGCCGCCGCGAACAGACAGAGCCGCTTCATTTTGTCCCCTCCTCCCCGTTCTCCTCCCCGGTGAGCTTATCCAGGGCGCGGCTTACCCGGTCCGGCTCGTAGCCGTAGGCCCGCTTCACAAAGGCCATCAGGCTCTCGCCCCTGTCCTCCAGGTCGCTCATGCTCTCGTCGCCCACGATGGCGCCCTTTTTGATGAGCACCGCGCGGCTCACGAAGTTCTCTACCTCCTCCAGCAGATGCGTGGAGAGGATCACCGTCTCGCCCGGCTCCAGGATCCCCAGCAGGACCTTGTAGAAGTCCTCCCGGTTAAAGACGTCATTGCCGGCGAAGGGCTCATCCATCAGAATATAGTCCGCCCCCTGGCTCAACGCCAGGATCACCTCGAACTGGTTCTGCTGGCCGGTGGAGTAGCCGTTGAGGCACCGGAGCTTCGGGAGCTTAAAGAAGTCCATCAGGGCCGTAAACCGCTTATCCCGCCAGGTGGGAAAGTGGTTTTTGTAAAATTCCCGGTGTCCGTCGGGGGTCAGCGTGGGGAAAAAGGAGTGCTCGCAGGTGGCGAAGGAGAACCGCTCGATATTCTTGCGGCTCACCCGCTCCCCGTCCAGGGTGATCTGGCCCGTATAGGCCACCAGGTTCAAAATCGCCTTCATCAGCGTGGTCTTTCCCGCGCCGTTCTCCCCGAACAGGCCCACGATCTCCCCGGGGCCCACGGTCAGATCCACCTTGTCCAGCGCCTTTGTCCAACCGTAGACCTTTGTCACGTTTTTCAGCTCAAGCATTGAATCCACCTCCGTTTTCGGCGTATCCGGCCCCGTAGGCCCGGTTGAAAATCTCCTCCAGGCGTCCCCGGTTCTCCAGGAACAGCCCGTGATAAACAAGCGTCAGGATCAGCGAAAGACACAGAGCCGTCATCACCCCCAGCGCCGGCACGGCCAGCGCCCGGACGTGGGGGCTGTCGGTTTTCCCGGGCTTCCCTGTTTTAGGGTCCGGTTTTCTGAGCCTGGCGTAGTGCCACATGGTCAGGAACACCATGGCGATGGCCGTCAGGTAAAACCCAAAGAGGGCCGTGCCCAGGAGCCCCTGAAAGCCCGTCAGGGCCACCGCCTTGCCCTGGGCGGCCTGGGGAGCCAGGGCGTCGAATTCGTCTCTCAGCCGGCCCAGCGTCCCCAGGCTCCACACGCCGGAGGCCGCCAGGGCGATACCGGTATACACCAGCTCCTTCTTGGCGCTGACCCCCTCCGGGGCCAGCCGCTTCCAATCCAGCTTCCTTCTCATCGCCAAATCCCCCTCTGTCCGGCCTGTACGCTCAGGGAAATGAGCCGCATAGGATCCTCCACGCCGGCGGCGGCCTCCCGGAAGAGGCGCCAGTACACCGCCCGGTACAGGACATACAGCGTAAGCGCAGCCAGGACAGACGCCGCGATCCCCAGGAGCGGCACTGTCAGGCACCGCCGGTGGTACTCCCACCGGTCCGGCAGACGGCGCATCAGGTAGTCCGCCCGGGCGCCCCGCCGGAAGGAGGCGTAATTCCATACCGCCAGCCCCGCCAGCACCAGGCTCAGAAGGGCGAAGCCGAAAAAGGCGGAGCTCACATACCGGGGGTAGGCATCCACGGAGCTGAAGACGCCCTGGTCGATATAGGCCTTCAGGATCTTCATCGACCTGACGATGCGCAAAAGCCCCCGCAGGCTCCAGAGGGCCGACGCGGCCAGGGCGATCCCCGTCCAGCGCAGTTGCTTTTGGACGTCGGCCCCCACCGGGGCCAGCTTTTCCAGCGTGATCCATTTTTTCGTCATGGCGCGGCCCTCCCGGCACGGCGGATCAGGGCGATAATCTGTATCGCCGTCACAATCGCCGTGCCGCCCATGACTGCCCAGTGCACGCCCCCGCCGTAAAGGCCGTAGGTCAGGACCCACGCCGCCGTCAGCAGCAGGGACGCCAGCGGAAAGCCGCCGTCGCGTTTGGTGTCCACGTCCACTGCCAGGGATACACAGAGCCCCGCCGTCAGCAGGACGGAGGCCGCGCCCGCCAGCCAGTCGGACAGGGGCAGGAGGCCGTGGAGCGCCTTGCTGTCATAAAAGGCGATGGCCAGGGACTGCCCGCTCACCACCCCGGGATACACGGTGTTTTTGAACAGGGCAAAGGCGACGAGCACCGTGCCCAGCTGGGCGGCCAGCAGAATCATGAGCCAACCAAGCGCCGTGAGGGCGTACCAGGCGGCTGTCTCCAGCTCCGACACCGCCAGACGGTCCATGGTGGCCCCCCTGGTCCGGCAGGCGAACAGAAGCCACAGGGGCATCAGGAGCCGCGCCGCCAGGAACACGTAGTAGATCCCTGTCTTATCCGTCAGCTCGGCAAAGGTGGCGATCACCACGCCGGCAACGCTGTCGGGCCGCTCCCGCGGCACCTGAGAAAGCCCGCCGTAATAGAGCAGCAGCGCCGCGACTGTCATCACTGCCACGATCCCCACCGCGCCCCACAGGGTCATCCGCACCCACAGCGCCGGGATCGATAATCTTCTTTTCATTCGCTCTCTCCCCTTTCTTCCGCCTGTTCATCCTCGTCCCAGAGGCGGGACAGGAGCGCCATCGCGTCTCCCTTCTCCATGCCGCTCCTTCTCAGCGCCGTAACCACCCGCCCGATCTCCTCGGCCTGAAGCCGCGCCCTGGCGGCCTCCACGCTCTCCGGCGTCACCACCGCGAAGCTCTTGGCCCCGGACCGGGACACCATCAGCCCCTCCTCCTCCAGCATCCGGTAGGCCTTCTGCACCGTGTTGGGGTTGACCCCCAACACGGCCGACACCACCCGCCGGGAGGGCATCTCGTCCCCGTCCACGACGGTCCCCGCCGCCACCCCCGCCCGGATGAAACGGACGATCCGCAGATAGATGGGGCCCTCCCCCTCCGGGGGGAACCCCGCGAAGCTCACCATGCCGCCGCCTCCTTTCTTTTTCGCGACCGTATTACTTGACTAATACGGTTCATCTAACCGTATTATACGTGTAATACAGTCATTTGTCAACAGGGAAAATGCAATTTTTTTAAATTTTTTTGGCGTAAAAAAATCCCCGGCCAAGCCGGGGAAATTGGAGGCCGGGAATTCAAAGAAGCTTTTCATACGCCACGCGCTCCGCGCCGGACAGCAGGCGGATGACGCCCCGGTACGCGTAGCCGTTTTTCTCCAGCGTGGCCCGCATGGGGACGTTGCCGGCGTGGGTGTCGCACCGCAGGACGCGGAATCCGGCGGCCGCCGTCAGGGCGGCGCAGCGGTCCATGATAAAGGAGCCCACCCCCTGCCGTTTGCACTTAGGGTCGATGGCGATGCGGTGGATGATGCCGTAGGTTTGAGCGTCGGACTGCCAGGAGCCGCCGTAGATCACATCGTAGGTGGGCTCGTGCCCCACGTACACCGCCGCCGTGGCGATCACAAGGCCGTCCCGCTCCACCACCCGGGAGATGCCGCGCCGGATATCCGCCAGCGCCGTCTCGGCGTTGGGCGCGCCGTCCTGCCACTGGTCGGTGCCCATGGCCCTCATGGCGGCCCTGGCCAGATCGTACAGCCGAACGAGCTGCGGGATGTCCTCCACCGCCGTGTCCCGGATCGTCAGCTCCGTCATATCCGCGCCTCCTTAGTTGTCATTATAAAAAGTATACCACATCGCGGCGGAGATTTCCACCGGTTTGGCCTTGATTTCTTCCGCCGGGGGTGATACAGTAAATGGGCGGCGTGAAACCGCGCTGGGAGGTATAGATATGAACGCAAAAACCGGGCGGCCGCGCTGCTTTCTGCGGCCCGCGCCCTTTTGGAAGCGGCTCACGGTGATGATGCTGGGCGTGCTGGTCCAGGGCTTCGGCCTGTCCATCCTGCGCTCCATCGACCTGGGGCTCGACCCCTGCTCCTGCCTCACCCAGGGCGTGGCCAACCACCTGCCCCTGAGCTTCGGCACCTGCCAGGTGCTGTGCCACCTGGTGACCTTCGCCGTGGTGGTCCGGTTCGACCTGACCCGCCTGGGCTACGGCACCGTGGGCAATATGGTCTTCTTGGGCTACATATCCGACTTTTTCACCTGGCTCTACTGCGTCTGCCTCCCCGCCGGCTTCTTCGAGCCCGCCCCGGTGCGGTACCTGCTCCTGCTGCCGGGTCTGGCGGGGCTCCTTTTCGGCGCGGCGGTGTACATGTGCTCGGGCCTGGGCTCCTCCCCCTACGACGCGGTGCCCTTCATCCTCTCGGCGCACGTGAATAAGCTCTCCTTCCGCTGGGTGCGGATCCTCTGGGATATCGGCTTCATGCTCCTGGGCCTTGCGCTGGGCGTGATTCCCGGCATCGTCACCGTGGCCGTGGCCTTCTTCTGCGGCCCCGTGGTGGCCTGGGTCCAGAAAAAGCTGGAATCGACCCTTTTCCGCCAGACCACCGCCTGAACATGATCTAAAACGCGGCCCGCCTTGAGACTGTCGAAAAAGCCCTGACGGGCTTTTTCCGACAAAGGGAACGTGCGGGTAATTTTCTATGAATTTTGCGAAATTCATAGAAAATTACCCTGCTGTCGCCCTGCGCACGCCCCGAAGGGGCACACTTGGGCGGCAAAAGGGATTTTTTCCGACGTACATGCCGCCGGAAAAAATATCGAATTTGAGTTTTTTGACAAACTGAAGGCGGCCCGCCTTCCCGGCGGGCCGCCTTTTCGCGCCTGTTTCTCTTAATCGTCCAAAAGCTTCCCGTCCACGGAGACGGTGATCACCTGCCAGGGGATGAATTTCCCGCTGTCCTTCAGCGCCCGGATCGCCGCGTTTTCCAGCCCTCCGCAGCAGGGCACCTCCATGCGCACCACGGTGACGCTCTTCACGTCGTTGCGCCGGAGGATCTCGGTGAGCTTCTCCGCATAATCCACGCCGTCCAGCTTGGGACAGCCGATCAGGGTGACGCGCCCGCGCATGAATTCCCGGTGCAGGGCGGCGTAGGCGTAGGCGGTGCAGTCGGCGGCGATCAGCAGCTTCGCCCCGTCAAAATACGGCGCGGCGACGGGCGCCAGCTTGATCTGAACGGGCCAGTTGCGCAGCTGGGAGGGGGTCTGTCCGGCCTCCGCCGGGGGCGTCTCCTCCGCCGGCCGCAGCTCCCGGAGTCTTGTCCCCGGGCACCCGCCGGGCTGGGTCGGACGCGGCGCGGGCTGTTCCCGTCGGAGCATGTGCTCCGTGACGGCCTTTTCGTCGTAAGCGGCGGCCTCCCGCTCCTCAAAGGTGATGGCCCCGGTGGGGCACTCCGGCAGGCAGTCGCCCATCCCGTCGCAGTAGTCGTCCCGCAAAAGCCTGGCCTTGCCGTCCACCAGGGCGATGGCCCCCTCGTGGCAGGCCGCCGCGCAGGCCCCGCACCCGTTGCACCTCTCCTCGTCGATGTGGATGATCTTTCGTACCATGCTCCGTCCCTCCCTTATGTGATACCTCCAGTATACGCCCCCTCCGCCGGAATGTACAGCCTTTTAATTCCGCCTCAAAGCAATCATGGGCATTTTACAGGCTGTTTAAGATGTGCCTTTATGGGGTATCTTTTTTTATGAGTTTCAAACTGCTGTCGCCCAGGACGCCGCTAAGCGTTTCCTGGCAGGACTCCGCGTCGCTTGTCATATAGAGGGTCTGCGTGCCGGCCGGGCTTGCGTCCACAAGGCCGGCGCCGGGGACCTGCACGACCGTGTTGCCGCTGAAAACAGGGAAATCGTCGCCCCACATCCCGATCCCGCAATAGACCGCGCGGCGGGGGCAGTAGAAGATGTTGTCCGAGATATAAATGCCGTCGTTGCGGTTGACGTACTGTTCCGTTTCAAAGGAGCTGAGCTGGGACATGGCATTGGTGCGGAAGAGCTTGTGGGCGTACCA